>NZ_JAIGQA010000056.1:0-40164 GCF_019733245.1 Streptomyces sp. WAC04114 | reverse complement strand
ACCCCTGCACTGCACGCCTATGGAGTGGTCGGCTTCAGCGGGATCGCGGACTGGAAGCTTCCGATCCGCCGGGGGATTCCCCCGGCGGATCGGAAGCTTCCAGTCCGCGATCCCGCTGAAGCCGACCACTCCATAGGCGTGCAGTGCAGGGGTGTGCAGGGCCGGGTGGTCCGCGGTCAGACGGCCAGCCACACCGCCTGGTCCGGCCCCAGCCGGCCGTCGGCCAGGGGCCCGCTGGACAGCAGGAGCGCGGAGTGGGCGGGCAGGTCGTACGGCTCGCCCGAGAGGTTGACCACGCAGACGAAGCCGGGTTCGCGGGCGAAGGCCAGGACCCCTTCCGGGGCGTCCAGCCAGGTCATCGTGCCGTCACCGAGGGCGGGATGGCCGCGGCGGATGCGCAGGGCCGCCCGGTAGAGCTCCAGCATGGAGTCCGGGTCGCCGGTCTGCCGCTCGACGGTGTGGTCGGCCCAGGTGTCGGGCTGGGGGAGCCAGGGCTCGCCGGTGCCGAAGCCGTAGGGCGCGGTGCGGCCCGACCACGGGATCGGGACACGGCAGCCGTCGCGGCCGCGGTCGGTGTGGCCGGAGCGCTCCCAGGTGGGGTCCTGGAGGACGGACTCGGGCAGGTCCTCGACCTCGGGCAGGCCCAGTTCCTCGCCCTGGTAGACGTAGGCGCCGCCGGGCAGGGCCAGCATGAGCAGGGCTGCGGCCCGGGCCCGCCGGGTGCCGAGTGCGAAGTCCAGGGGCCCGTCGGGCCGGTAGGTCTCGTTGGCCACCCAGCGCCTGGCCGTGCGGCGGCCGTAGCGGCTGGGGTGGCGCATGACGTCGTGGTTGGACAGCACCCAGGTGGCCGGTGCGCCCACCGCGCCGAGCATGCCGAGGGAGCCGTCGATGACCGACCGCAGGTCCTTCGGGTCCCAGCTCGACATCAGGAAGTCGAAGTTGAAGGCGGTGTGCAGACCGTCCGGGCGGACGTACGCCGCCAGCCGCTCGGGGGTGTCCGCCCACGCCTCGGCGACGAAGGAGCGGTCGCCGGGGAACTCGTCGGCGACCTTGCGCCAGGACCGGTAGATCTCGTGCACCTCGTCGCGGTCCCAGTGCGGATGGTCGAGGTGCTGCCGGGGCAGCCCGTCGTCCGGGTCCCGGCGGACCGGCAGGTCGGGCAGCTCCGGGTGCTTGATGAGGCCGTGGGCGACGTCGATGCGGAAGCCGTCGACGCCCCGGCCGAACCAGAACCGCAGGAGCGACTCGAACTCGGCCCGCACCTCGGGGTGTTCCCAGTTCAGGTCGGGCTGCTCGGGCGCGAACAGGTGCAGGTACCACTCCCCATCGGGCAGCCGGGTCCAGGCCGGGCCGCCGAAGCAGGACACCCAGTCGTTCGGCGGCTCGGCCCCGTCGGCTCCGCGCCCGGGCCGGAAGACGTAGCGCTCGCGTTCCGGGCTGCCGGGGCCTGCCTCCAGCGCCGCCCGGAACCAGGCGTGCCGGTCGGAGGTGTGGTTCGGCACGATGTCGGGGATCACCCGGATCCCCAGCTCGTGCGCCTCCTCGATGAGCCGCTCGGCGTCGTCGAGGGTGCCGAACAGCGGGTCGATCTCCCGGAAGTCGGCGACGTCGTAACCGTGGTCGGCCATCGGCGACTTGTACCAGGGGTTGATCCAGATGGCGTCCACACCCAGCGACTTCAGATACGGCAGGCGGGAGCGGATGCCGGCGATGTCGCCGACCCCGTCGCCGTTGCCGTCGGCGAAGCTGCGGATGTAGACCTGGTAGATGACGGCGCTGCGCCACCAGGGTGCGGCGGAGGGGGACACGAGGCTCCTTCTGAAGCGGGCGAAACTACGGCTGAAGGCTGAAGGCTGAGGGCTGAAGGCTGAAGCGGGCGTAACTACGGCAGGGTGGGGCTACTTGGCCGCGCCGGCGGTGAGTCCGGCGACGATCCGGCGCTGGAAGAGCAGCACCATGACCACCAGCGGGACGGTGACCAGGACACCCGCGGCCATCTGGCTGCCGAACGGGGTCTCGTACGTCGTCGCGCCGGTGAACTTGGAGATGGCGACCGTGGCGGTCTGCATGCCGGGCTTGTTGGTCATCGACAGGGCGATGAGGAACTCGTTCCAGGCCGCGATGAACGTGATGATCGCGGTGGTGAAGATGCCCGGCGCGGCCAGCGGCACGATGACCTTGCGGAAGGCCTGGCCGCGGGTGCAGCCGTCGACCATCGCGGCGTGCTCCAGCTCGTCCGGCATCTGCCGGAAGAACGTGGTCAGGTTCCACACCGCCAGCGGCAGCGCGAAGGACATGCTCGGCACGATCATCGACTGGTAGGTGTTGATCCAGCCGATGTCCGTGAACAGCTTCAGCAGCGGCACCACGATCGACACCACCGGGAACATCGAGGTGGCGATGATCAGGGTGAGGATCAGCCGCTTGCCGCGGAACTCCAGCCGGGCCATCGCGTACGCGGTGAAGGTGGCCAGCACCAGCGCCAGGACGGTCGTGATCCCGGCGACGATCAGGCTGTTGAGCAGCGCCCGCCCGAAGCCCTGCACCGGGTCGAACACGGCCCGGTAGTTCTCGAAGGACAGCGGGGAGGGGACGAGCGAGGTGTCGAAGATGTCGCTCGTGCGGCGCAGGCTGGAGACCAGCATCCAGTAGAAGGGGGCCAGGCAGTACGCCACCACCGCGGCGATCCCCGCGTACGACAGCCACCGCCGCCAGTCGACCGTGCGTGTCATGCCGCCACCCCCTTGCCACGGCGCCTTCCACCGGGTCCCCCGACGAGATCGGCCCCGAGCAGCCGGACGAAAGCCAGCGCGATCAGGAACACGTAGAGGAAGAGGATCACCGCGTAGGCGGAGGCCGGTCCGAAGCGGACGTTGGACGCCTCGTTCTGCGCGAGCATCGACAGCGTCTCCACCGAATGCTTCTGCGCGCCGACGAGGATGTAGGGCAGGTCGAACATCCGCAGCGCGTCCATGCAGCGGAACAGCACCGCCACCAGCAGCGCGGGCTTCACCAGCGGCAGGGTGATGTGCCAGAACTGCCGCACCGGCCGGGCCCCGTCCATCCGGGCCGCCTCGTAGACCTCCTTGGGGATCACCTGGAGACCGGCCAGCACCAGCAGCCCGATGAAGGGCGCGGTCTTCCACACCTCGGCGACGATGACGGCGACCTGGGCGTGGAAGCCCTCGGTGGTCCACAGGATCTGCTGCCCGATCAGCGCGTTGGCGACGCCGTCGCTGTTGAAGATCCACCGCCACAGCAGCCCGGAGATGGCCGTCGGAACCGCCCAGGGCACCAGGATCCCGGCCCGCACCAGCGCCCGGCCCTTGAACGCCCGGTGCATGATCAGCGCCATGGCCACGCCGATCACGGTCTCCAGACCGACGGTGACGACGGTGAAGAACGTGGTGTTCCAGAAGGCGTTCCAGAAGCGCGCCCCGGCCTCGCCGAAGATCTCGGCGTAGTTGCCCAGCCCGACGAACGGCTCGGTGTCGCTGATGAACCCGGTCGCCGGGTCCAGGCCCTTCGCCCCGTACAGCGACTCCTTGAGCGCCATCAGGGTCGGGTAGAGCACGACGACCGTGAGCACCAGCAGGGTGGGGGAGACGAGCAGCGCGGCCAGCCGCCCGGCACCCGCGGTCGCCCGCCCCCGCCGCACCGGCGGCCCGGCCTCCGAGGGGGCCAAGGGCGGTGCCACCGCCCCGGTCATGACCCCGGCCTTCACCGCGCCACGGCCTTGCCCAGGGTCTTCTGCAGGTCCCGCAGTGCCTGCGCGCTGCTCTTGTCCCCGTTCAGGACGGCGTACGCCTCCTGCTGGATCGCCGCGGTGACATCGCCGTACGGCACCACCCGGGGACGCGGGACGGCCCGCACGATGGACTCCTTGAGCACCGGCAGGTACGGGTACTGCCCGACCAGGGCCCGGTCGTCGTAGAGCGAGGCGTACGGCGGGGCGAGGGAGGCGTCCTCCAGCAGGGTCCGCGTGTTCTTCTCGCTCGTCATGAACTCGATGAAGTCCAGGGCCGTCGCCTTGTTCTTCGCCGAGGAGGACACGGCCATGTTGTGGCCGCCGAGGCTGGAGGAACCGGGGCCGTTCAGGCCGGGCAGGGGCGCGACCGCGAACTTGCCCTTGATGCCGCTCTTCTGGGCCAGCGAGTACACGTACGGCCAGTTGCGCAGGAAGACCAGCTTGCCGGACTGGAAGGCCTGCCGGCCGTCCTCCTCCTGGTAGGTGATGGCCTTCTTCGGGATCGTCCCGTCCTGGAAGGAACGGGACAGGAAGTCCAGGCCCGCGCGCGCCTCGGGGGTGTCGACGTCCGGCTTGCCGGCGGCGTCGGTGACGGTGCCGCCCGCGGAGTTCACCGCCTCGGCGAAGTTCACCGTCAGGCCCTCGTACTTCTGGAACTGCCCGGCGTAGCAGGACATGCCCTTCGCCTCGGGGAGCTTCTTCACCTTGGCGCAGGCGGCGGTCATCTGCGCCCAGGTGGTGGGCGGTTGGGCGACGCCGGCCTTCTTCAGCAGATCGGTGCGGTAGTAGAGCATGCCGCCGTCAGAACTGGACGGCACCGCGTACAGCCCGCCCCGGTACCGCGAGGTCTCCACCACCGGCTTCAGCATCTTGCCCAGTGGGTACCGCTTCTCGGGCAGCCGGTCGATCCATTGGTGGGCGGCGAACTCCGAGGTCCACACGACGTCGAGGGACAGCACCGTGTAGGCGTCGGACTTCGTCTCCGCGTTCTGGATCATCTGCTGCCGCTGGGCGTCCGCGTCGGTCGGCAGCTGGATGAAGGTGACCTTCTCCTTCGGGTGCGCGGCGTTCCAGCGGTCGAGCATCGGCTGGACGGTGCCGGTGGTGTCCTTGCCCGCCACATACGTGATGGGGCCGCGCCCCTCGAACGACGGGGTCCCGGCCTGTCCGGAGCCGCCGCCCGAGGAGCCGCAGGCGGTGAGGAGGAGCCCGGTGGCGGTGAGGGCGGCTGCTTGGCTGGTGGTTCTGGTCGTCACTGTCTCTCCTGGTCGTGCGGAACCGGGGTCAGGGCTGGTGAGACTGCGTTGTCACGGAACTCGGCGGGTTAATTCGCAGCTCAGAAGCCTTCGATGGGACCTTCTGGAATGGCGTTGAGCCCGCTGAGACAACGCTTGCAAGCTAGGGGCGGCCTGGAGTGAAGTCAATGTGTTACGCATGAGTAATGGCTGACCGGACAGTTCTTCGATGCGTGAAAGCGCTGTCACAACACGCCGTTAGGGAGTGCAACCCTGTGCTAACGTCCGGCTCATGTCTCCAGCCCAGCACCGGCACCCCACGATGGCCGACGTCGCCGAGCGGGCCGGGGTCTCCACCTCCACCGTCTCCCGCACGCTGCGCGGCCTGTCCACGGTCTCGCCGGAGGTGCGCGCCCGGGTCGAGAAGGCCGCGCGAGAGATCGACTTCGCGGTGTCACGGCAGGCGGCGAGCCTGGTCACGGGCAGGACCGGCACCGTCGCCGTGATGGTTCCGACGCTCAACTCGTGGTTCACGGGATCCGCGCTGTCCAGCCTGGCCCCGCTGCTGCGGGCGGCGGGCATGCAGCTGAACGTCTACGAGATCCCGGACCTGGCCGAGCGCACCGCGTTCTTCGAGCACCTCCCGGCGCGCCGCAACGCCGACGCGCTGCTGGTGTTCTCCTTCGACCTCACCGAGGAGGAGACGGCGCGGCTGGACGACCTCGGCATGCCGGTGATCTACGTCAGCCAGCACGTCGACGGACGTCCGAGCGTCTACGTCGACGACGTCGCCGGCGCCCTGCACGGCACCCGGCACCTGCTCAACCTCGGCCACCGCCGGATCGCCTTCGTCCCCACCGAGGGCGCGAGCGGCTTCACCTTCAGCTCCAACGAGCGGCTGCTGGGCTACCAACAGGCGCTCACCGAGGCGGGTGTGCCGCTCGACGACGACCTGGTGGTGTCCACGCGGACCGGCAGCAAGCGCGCCGCCGCCGAGGCACTGGGCACGCTGCTGAGCCTGCGCGAGCCGCCGACCGCGATCTTCGCCGAGCAGGACGAGGTCGCAGTGGCCCTCGTCTGGAACCTGCGCAGGACCCAGATCGCGGTGCCCGAGCGGGTCTCGGTCCTGGGCTTCGACGACCAGCCGCTGGCGGACTGGTTCGACCTGTCGACGGTGGCGCAGTCGCCCTCGGAGATGGCCCGGCTGGCGGGGGATCTGGCCCTGAAGCTCATCGACGACTCGGACGGCGACCACGAGCGCCACATCGTCCTGCCGACGCACGTGATCCCCCGGGGGTCGACGGCTCCGGTGGCCGCGGGGGCGACGGCTTCGGTGGCCGCGGGGTCGACGGCGAGTGCCGTCACGGCCGCGGCCCGGGAGGGTCAGTTCGCAGCCGGCTCGGCGAGCGAGTAGAACCCGATCGGGGAGTTGGGCCGGAACCCGATCCGCGGGTACACGGGCGCCCCGGCGGCGGTCGCGTGCAGCGTCGCCCGGGTCAGCCCGGTGGCCCGGGCCCCCTCGTGCAACGCCTTGCGGGTCACGGCCTCCCCGTACCCGCGCCGCTCCCACGCCGGATCGGTGGCGACGAGCACGACGAACAGCCGCCCGTCCGCCTCCACGGTGGCGGCGCAGGTCACGGGAACCCCGTCCCGCAGACCGACATACGCGAACACACCGCTCTTCCACAACGCGGACCCGGCGAGCCCGTCCCGCCCGTCCTCCGACGGGAATCCGTAGGCACGCGCGTTGATGTCCGCGTAGGCCGCGAGGAGTTCGTCATCGCTCACGCGCACGAAGGTCAGCTCGGGATGGGCCGGCTCGGGGATCGGCAGCAGGTCGCCCGCCATGCCGGTGCCGGGAAAGGCGTGGGCGAGCCCCGCATCCTCGGCGGCCTTACCGAGCACGGCACGCGCCGGGTCGTCGAGCAGGTCCTCGAAGACCCACAGGAACCCGGGGCGGGACTTCGACCGCATGATCCCGGCGGCCTCGTTCAGCCGCTGCTTCAGCAACCCGGCGTCCGCGCCGACGTCCGTCAGCGTCAGACAGTTCCAGAACGCGAACCGGCAGTCCGCCCACCGCACGGCGATCCCCGGCAGGTCCCGCACATCGGCCCGCGGATCCCGGTCGAGCACCATGACCCGCCAGACGGTGGCGAGTTGCTCCATGGATTCGATCGAGTCGACGAGATCACGCACGGGTCCCCCTCAGGTCGGCGACTGCTGCCGCCCTCGTACTGCCCGTCGGAGGCCCCGCTCACCCTCGTGCGTTTCGTTGGACCCTGAACCCTGCCCGCTGCCGTCCTCAGGGAAAGACCCCCGCGGTCGCCTACGCGCGCATCAACCGCTGGGTGATCTCCCGGTACTGCCTCAACGCGATCCGGAAATCGGCGGAGTCCGACTCCGGGTCCCGGTCCTGCCAGCCGGCGCGAAGCGCCTGCCGCTGCTCGGAAAGCGCGGCGGCGAGCTGGGCGGCGGCTTCGTCGAAGGCGCCCTCGGCCTCTTCGAGCGCCTCGCGCGGGGTGTCCTCGAAGGTGTTGACGGCGTGGCCGAGCCGCCGGAGGATCTCGTCCCGTCCGTCCGGGGGGAACAGCGGCTTGGGCCCCGAGGGCCGGCGTTCGGCGTCGCCCGGCTGTCGGCTCGCGGGCTGTTGGGCGCGTGTCTGGTCGTACATCGTCGTGTGTACCGCTTCCGTCGTGTCGATGGGCTCACCTGCGCCGTGCTGCCAGTCAACGTCCGGGCGGTGCCCCTGTCAACGCGGTGCCGGATCGACGAGCGCCCGCTCCGCACCCGGCGCCACGACCCTGCTCTCGTTCGGCGAGAGCCGGCGCAACCTCCACCACGCGCCCGCCGGACCTGATATCAACCACGTTTCCCGGTAGGGCAGTTGGCGCGAGCCTCAGGGCCACCGCACCGCCGCTCACGTCCGCCGGCCGACGTCCTGCGTGGAGCGGCTGGTCTCCAGCCACGACCGGGCGGGTTCTGCCACGCGGGTGGTGTCCACGGTGAGGTCGAGCCGGGTCCCTCCGTCGGCGCCCGCGGGGTAACTGCGCTGCTCGGTGGCGGCGAAACAACGGCGGAGGGCCTCCGCGACCCGGCGGGCGGCCTCGGGCGAGGCGGCGACGATGCGTACCTCGGCGTGCCCGTCCGAGGGTGCTTCCATGGGCTGCACGGCGACCTCGGAGTTCGTTGTCCCACAGGTCAGGGGCTGGATCTTTCACTCTACTCCCGCGTTCCCCACAGCGCTCCCGGCCTTCACCGGTCACCGTCGGCCGCGGAGTACCGTTGACGTGCGGAAGCCACGAGGTTTCCCGGTCCCGGCAGGCAGGCGAGAGTGATGTCCGACCATGACTCCACGCGCGTGAGCGACCTTCTGCCGGACGCCGTGCACCAGGCCCTGCGGCCGGGTACGGCCGTCGTACGGCTGGAGACGACGACCGACCGGCAGGGAGTGCTCGACGGGGCGTGGTGGCCGCGTTCCCACGACATCGCCGCCGAGCTTCCCGGCCTGATCACCGCACTGACCGACCGCCTCGGGCCGATCACACGGGTCGGCCTGGACACCGACGCCTGGGAGGGACTGCCGACGCGGATGACCATCGGCGGCCGTGTCGTGCACATCGACCCCTCCCCGGTCGGCGACGACACCGTCCTCGTCACCCGGGGTGAGCAGGACCTCTTCTCGCTCCTCGTGATCCCGCCGCACGCCACACCCGACGCCGCGCGCGCCGCCATGGCCGAGGCCGTCCGCGCCGACAGCAGGACACAAGCCGCGCAGATCCTCGTCGACACCGGCACCGGGCGGGCCCGGCCGGTCGGGTGAGCTCGGTCGGCCGGAGCGGTCTCGGGCCGGTGGTGATCGTCGGCGGAGGTCGGGCCGGGATCAACTCCACGCCCGTGGAGGGCGGATGCCCCGCCCGGAAGGCAGCCCGCGAGATCACCGGCCTGCTCGTGTGATGGCCTTGCCTCAGTTCAGGGCTTGGGCGGCGTAGACAGCGCCGAGGCCTGCGGCGAGGGCGCCGAGCAGGAGCCGTAGGGCGCGTTCGGGCAGGCGGGGTTGAAGGCGGGCGCCGAGGTAGCCACCCATCAGCCCGCCGGTGCCGCACGCGAACCCGAGCCACCAGTCGGGGGCGACGTCTCCGGAACTCATGAGTGACAGCAGCGCGTAGGCGGCGGCGCCGACGAGCGAGGTGGCGAACGTCGCGGCCAGCGCGGCCGGGGCGACGCGGGCAACGGGCAGGCCGCGTCCGACGAGGATCGGGCCGAGGAGGGAGCCGCCGCCGATGCCGTAGACGCCGCCGATCACGCCGACGGCCAGCGCGAGGCCGGTCAGCGTGCGCGGTGGCAACTCGCCTGAGGGCAGCGGGAGGCGGTGCGCCGGGGTGAGGGCGCGCAGGCACAACCACACGCCGAGCGGCAGCAGCAGGACGGAGATCAGGAGCCGGAAGACGTCCGGACCGGGCAGGGCGAAAACGCGGACGGTGGCGCCGACGACGACGCCGGGCAGCGTGCCCAGCACCAAGCGCCGGGCGAGGTCACCGTGCAGGGCGCCGTCACGGCGGTACCGCCACAGGGCACCGGGTCCGGCGACGACGTTGAACAGCAGATTGGTCGGGGTGACCGCCGGGCTGGGCACGCCGAAGACACTCAGCTGGACCGGAAGGAGGAACACCGCGCCGGACACTCCGACCGGGGCGGTCACCGTCGCGAGCACGAGCCCGGCGGCCAGCCCTCCCAGTACCGTCCAGTCCACCGTCGCCCCGCTTCCGTCACCCCTTCGATCATCCGCCCGGTGTCAGGGTCCGGAGGGTGGTGGGAGCGTCGTGCAATGAGATGTTCACACAGGCAGGCCGACCGTCAGGCGGCCGCCGGTGCGATGGTCAGCAGCAGCCCATTACGGCGGGTGCGGACGGCTTCGAAACGTCGGGCCCCAGCAGCGCAGCCCGATGCGCGAGCGGGGCAGCCGTGGGATCAGCTCAGGGCCACACAAGGCAGTACGGCTGATGCCCCGCCTCATGCAGCCGGTGCGAGAAGTCCTGCCACTCGTGCAGCAGTTGGTAGACATTGAACGCATCCCGCGGCCCGCCCCGGTCCGGGACCGTCGACCAGATGAAGGCCGCCGCGCCCACCGCCTCCTCGCCGATGCCGCGCAGGGGGTCGACGACCGTCATGGGGAGTTTGACCACCGCGTAGTCGGGGTGCAGGACGACCAGTTCCAGGGGCGGGACCTTGTGCAGGGGGACGCCCTCGATGCCCGTGAGGACCATCGCCGCCATGGTCTCCGGCTTGATCTTCGTGAACATGCCGTTCATGCCGAGCTCGTCGCCGCCGAGCTCCTCGGGGCGCATGGAGATCGGGACGCGGGCCGCGGTCGCGCCGTCGGGCGCACCGAAGTACTTGTACGTCACCCCCACCCGACCACCATTCCCGCTGCTCCCCGCCGAAAGATCGTCCACCTGGCGTTCAGTACGTCCGGCGGCCCGCTCCGGTTCACTCGGCCGACCCTGTGTCCGACGCGGTTCCTGAGCGTCCTCCGCCTCGCGCCGGTGCCGTCCCCGCCGGGCACGTCGAGGACCCAGGTCATCGGTCCCCTCGCCCAGTCCGCCACCGCGATGCATATCTCCACCCGACTGCTTTTCCAGAACGCGTCGCCCCCGCCGCGCAACCCGATCATCGTGTCAGTGACCTCCCCCACGGCCGCCCGCCGAAACGTGCGCTGAAACATCTGTCCGCGGGATGGCCGCAGCCTCCGACCACCCCGGGCCGTGTGAGCTGTGTGTATCAGGGACCAGTCTCGCAGACGACGGCGACCCGGGGGCCGGTCGTCCCGTGCCCCGCCCGCGCACGCCCCTGGCCTACCCTGAACAGGTCACTGGCACCCGGAGCCCGACAGCGTCGGAGAAGGTCGGAGAAGTCGCAGGTCATGAGTGAACTGGCATATCCGTATGAAGCACCGGCCTCGCAGGCTCTGTTCGACCGCGCGGCGGCCGTCACGCCCGGCGGCGTGAACTCCCCGGTGCGGGCCTTCCGAGCCGTCGGTGGCACGCCGCGGTTCATGGTGTCCGGCACCGGTCCGTATCTGACGGACGCGGACGGCAGGGAGTACGTCGACCTCGTCTGCTCCTGGGGGCCCATGATCCTCGGGCACTCCCACCCCGAGGTCATCGCCGCCGTGCAGGACGCCGTCTCCCGCGGTACGTCCTTCGGCACGCCCGGTGAGGGCGAGGTCGCGCTCGCGGAGGAGATGGTCGCGCGGGTCGCGCCGCTCGAGCAGGTGCGGCTCGTCTCCAGCGGCACCGAGGCGACCATGTCCGCCATCCGGCTCGCCCGCGGATTCACGCAGCGCACCAAGGTGATCAAGTTCGCCGGGTGCTACCACGGGCACGTCGACTCGCTGCTCGCCGCGGCCGGCAGCGGCGTGGCCACCTTCGCGCTGCCCGACACCCCGGGCGTCACCGGCGCCCAGGCCGGCGACACGATCGTCCTGCCGTACAACGACCTCGACGCCGTCCGCGAGGCCTTCCGGGCGCATCCCGGCGAGGTCGCCTGTGTGATCACCGAGGCGTCCCCGGGCAACATGGGCGTCGTCCCGCCCGCCGAGGGGTTCAACCAGGGCCTGAAGGACATCTGCGCCGAGAACGGCGCGCTCTACGTCTCCGACGAGGTCATGACCGGCTTCCGGACCAGCCGCGCCGGGTGGTTCGGGATCGACGGCGTCGTCCCGGACCTGATGACCTTCGGCAAGGTCATGGGCGGTGGCTTCCCCGCGGCGGCCTTCGGCGGACGGGCGGACGTGATGGCCCACCTCGCCCCGGCCGGGCCCGTCTACCAGGCCGGCACCCTCTCCGGTAACCCCGTCGCCACCGCGGCCGGCCTCGCCCAGCTGCGGCTCCTCGACGGCGCCGCGTACGCCAAGGTCGACGCCGTCTCGAAGGAGATCCAGGGGCTCGTCAGCGGGGCCCTGGCCAAGGAGGGCGTCGCGCACCGGCTGCAGACCGCCTCCAACATGTTCTCGGTGTTCTTCACCGACCGGCCCGTGCGGAACTACGAGGACGCCAAGACGCAGGAGTCCTTCCGCTTCACCGCGTTCTTCCACTCGCTGCTCGCCGACGGCGTCTACCTGCCGCCGTCCTCCTTCGAGTCCTGGTTCGTGTCCACCGCGCACGACGAGCGGGCCGTGCAGAAGATCGCCGACGCCCTTCCGGCGGCGGCCCGGGCGGCTGCGGAGGCCACGGCATGAGCGAGCAGCGGAGCAACAGCGCCGAGGACATCACCGTCGTCCACGTCATGCGGCACGGTGAGGTCGCCAACCCGGACGGCATCCTCTACGGCCGCCTCCCCGGCTACCACCTCTCCGACCTGGGCCGTCGCATGGCCGACCGGGTCGCCGAGCACCTGTCCGGCCGGGATGTGACGCACGTCGTCGCCTCGCCGCTGGAGCGGGCGCAGGAGACGGCCGAGCCGATCGCCAAGGCGCACGGGCTGGATCTGGCGACCGACGAGCGGCTGATCGAGGCCGACAACATCTTCCAGGGCAAGACGTTCGGCGTCGGGGACGGGGCGCTGCGCAAGCCGAACAACTGGAAGCACCTGGTCAACCCGTTCCGGCCGTCCTGGGGCGAGCCGTACGTGGACCAGGTCGTCCGCATGATGAGCGCGCTGAGCACGGCGAAGGACAAGGCCCGGGGGCACGAGGCGGTCGTGGTCAGCCACCAGCTGCCCATCTGGATCGTCCGGTCCTACGTCGAGCGCCGCCGCCTCTGGCACGACCCGCGCAGGCGCCAGTGCACGCTCGCCTCGCTGACGACCTTCACGTACCAGGGCGACCGGATCGTCTCCGTCGGCTACAGCGAGCCGGCCCGCGACCTGGTCCCGCCCCACCTCCTCGCCGGCGCGAAGCCGGTGAAGGGGCAGACCAAGGCGTTCGGGGCGTAGTTCCCCGGCCCCGCGCACGGGGGCGTTCGGCAGGTCGGTAAGGCCTTTCGTTCGCCCCCTTATGAGCGCTTACGACTACTTCGTTACGGAATCTGCGCATATCGGCGGAACCTCGTTCTTCGCCACGTCCTCTGACTGGGTGACCAGCACGACGTGATGAATCGGGGATGCCATGCGCGCTCTCTCCCGCAGGGGAATGCTCGGACTCGGCGCGGGAGCCGCCGCCGCCGTCTCGCTCGCCGGGTGCGGCGGTCTCACGGGCTCGGACGACTCCGGCCACGCCGACGGTTCCGGCGGCGACTCCGCGCAGGGCGGTGCGAAGGCGAAGCCCAAGCCCACCGCCCGCCCCATCGGCGACGGATCGACCAGCCACACCGGCAAGCAGCCCCACCAGCCCGCGGCGCCCGAGCCGCTGGAGCCGGGGCAGACCCCGCCGCAGTTCGTCGTGTTCTCCTGGGACGGCGCCGGCGAGGTCGGCAACGGCCTCTTCCCGCGCTTCCTGGACCTCGCCAAGGAACACGGCGCGAGCATGACCTTCTTCCTGTCGGGGCTGTACCTGCTGCCCGAGTCGAAGAAGCGCCTCTACAACCCGCCCAACAACCCCCGCGGCGCCTCCGACATCGGCTACCTCACCGACGACCACGTCAAGGCGACCCTGAGGAACGTACGCCGGGCCTGGCTGGAGGGTCATGAGATAGGCACCCACTTCAACGGGCACTTCTGCGGCGAGGCCCACGGCTCGGTCAAGAACTGGACGCCCCGGCAGTGGCGCAGTGAGATCGACCAGGCCAAGGCCTTCGTGAAGGAGTGGCGCACCAACACCGGCTGGACCGACCTGCCGTCGCTGCCGTTCGACTACGACAAGGAACTCGTCGGCGGCCGTACGCCCTGCCTGCTCGGCCAGGACAACCTGCTGCCCACCGCCCGCGAGCTCGGCTGGCGCTACGACGCCTCCTCGCCCGGCGGCCTCCAGGTCTGGCCCACCAAGCGCCAGGGCATATGGGACCTGCCCCTGCAGCAGATACCTTTCCCCGGCCGCGGCTTCGAGGTCCTGTCGATGGACTACAACATGCTGGCCAACCAGTCCCTCGCGACCACGAAGGCACCCGCCCACAACTACCCGGGCTGGCGGAAGCAGTCGGCCCAGGCGTACATCCAGGGATTCAAGCGGGCATACGAGACAAACCAGGCACCCCTGTTCATCGGCAACCACTTCGAGCAGTGGAACGGCGGCATCTACATGGACGCCGTCGAGGAGGCCTTCAAGCACATCGCGCGCGAGAAGGAGAAGGGCGCGGATGTGCGTCTCGTCTCCTTCCGGCAGTTCGCCGACTGGCTGGACGCGCAGAGGCCCGAGGTGCTCGCCAAGCTCCGTACGCTGGGCGTCGGACAGCAGCCGGCGGGCGGCTGGCGGGAGTTCACCGGCCAGACCTCCACGCCCAGCGAAGATCCTTCGCAGAACGCCGCCTGAAATGCGGTTTTCCGCCCGCGAGGGGGGTGGGCGAGATCCCCAGAACGGGCATGCGAAACTTTTCACATGAGTGCCGACAGCAGCGCCCCCCTGCGCTCGAACCGCACGACAAGTGCCCTCGACCGCACCCGCCGTGTCCGCCGTAGCGCCGCCCTGACCGCGGGTCTCGCCGCGACCGCGCTGCTCGTCTCGGCGTGCGGCTCCGGCGGCACCTCCGGCGGGGGCGGCAACACCAACTTCGTCACCGGCACCGACGGCGTCGCCACCGTCGCCCAGGGCGAGCGCACCCCGGCCCCCGACCTGTCCGGCAAGACCATCGCCGGCAAGACCCTCGACGTCGCCGACTACAAGGGCAAGGTCGTCGTCCTCAACGTCTGGGGTTCCTGGTGCAACCCCTGCCGCGCCGAGGCCAAGTACTTCGCGAAGGTCTCCAAGGCGTACGCGGACAAGGGCGTGCAGTTCGTCGGCATCAACACCCGGGACACCTCCACCGGCGCGGCCCTCGCCTTCGAGAAGGACTGGGACATCACCTACCCCAGCCTCTACGACCCCACCGGCAAGCTGCTGCTGCGCTTCAAGAAGGGCACGCTCAACCCGCAGGCGATCCCCTCCACGCTCATCCTCGACCGGGACGGCAAGGTCGCGGCCCGCTCGCTGTCCGCGCTCAGCGAGAAACGGCTGCTGAAGATGCTCAAGCCGGTCGTCGCCGAGAAGTGAGCGGAGTAGTGACGTGAGCGCAGTCACCACGCTCGCCGCGGTGGCGGACCCCAACGGCACGGTGCTCAACGGCGCCCTGCTGGTAGCCCTGCCGATCGCGCTGCTCGGCGGCCTCGTCTCCTTCTTCTCGCCCTGCGTCCTGCCGCTGGTGCCCGGCTACCTGTCCTATGTGACCGGCGTCGCGGGCACCGACCTCGCCGAGGCCCGGCGCGGCCGGATGGTCGCGGGCGCCTCCCTGTTCGTGGCCGGCTTCACCGCCGTGTTCGTCTCCGGCGGGGCCCTGTTCGGCTACTTCGGGCAGACGCTGCAGGAGCAACAGGGCGTGCTGTCCAAGGTGCTCGGCGTCCTCATGATCCTCATGGGCGTCTTCTTCATGGGCCTGATGCCCTGGCTCACCCAGCGGGAGTTCCGCTTCCACCGGCGGCCCGTGGCCGGGCTGGCCGGCGCGCCCCTGCTCGGTGCCCTGTTCGGCATCGGCTGGACGCCCTGCATCGGCCCCACCCTCGCCTCCGTGCAGGCGCTCGCCATCGACCAGGCCAGCGCCGGACGCGGTGCCGTGCTGACCATCGCGTACTGTCTGGGCCTGGGCGTGCCGTTCGTGCTCGCCGCGGTCGCCTTCCGCAAGGCCCTCGGAGCCTTCGGCTGGATCAAGCGCCACTACGTCTGGGTGATGCGGGTCGGCGGCACCATGATGATCGTGACCGGTCTGCTGCTGCTGACCGGCGCGTGGGACCGCATCGTGCAGGAGATGCAGGTCTGGTCCGACGGCTTCACTGTGGGGATCTGATCGATGAGCAAGACCACCGCCTCCGACCCGGCCCCCTCCGCCGCCGAGGACCAGGAGCTGGGCGAAGCCGGCTCCCAGCTGTCCACCGCCCCCAAGGAGGAGGCGCCCCACCTGCCCGCCCTGGGCGTCATCGGCTGGGCCCGCTGGTTCTGGCGGCAGCTGACCTCCATGCGGGTCGCCCTGCTGCTGCTCCTGCTGCTCTCCCTCGGCGCGATCCCCGGCTCGCTCATCCCGCAGTCCGGCAGCGACGAGACGAAGGTCGCCGACTTCCGCAAGGCCCACCCGACCCTCGGGGACGTCTACGACAAGATCGGCATGTTCCACGTCTACAGCTCGGTGTGGTTCTCCGCGATCTACATCCTGCTGTTCGTCTCCCTCATCGGCTGCATCGTGCCCCGCACCTGGCAGTTCGTCGGCCAGCTGCGCGGCCTGCCGCCCGGCGCGCCCCGGCGGCTGAACCGGCTGCCCGCCCACACCACCTGGCGCACCACGGCCGAGCCCGAGCAGGTCCACCAGGCCGCTCTCGCCCTGCTGAAGAAGCGCCGCTTCCGCACCCACCTCACCGGGGACGCCGTCGCCGCCGAGAAGGGCTACCTGCGCGAGCTGGGCAACCTCGTCTTCCACATCGCCCTCATCGTGATGCTGGTCGCCTTCGCCTGGGGCCAGCTGTACAAGTCCGAGGGCAACAAGCTGGTCGTCGAGGGCAACGGCTTCTCCAACACTCTCACCCAGTACGACGACTTCAAGTCCGGCAACCTCTTCACGTCGGACGACCTGGTGCCGTTCAGCTTCAACCTGAAGAAGTTCACCGGCACCTACGAGCGCACCGGCCCCAACAAGGGCACCCCGCGCGTCTACAAGGCCGACATCACCTACAGCGCGGGCGCCTACGGCAAGGACGAGACCGACACCGTCGAGGTGAACCACCCGCTGGAGATCGGCGACTCCAAGGTCTACCTCGTCAGCCACGGCTACGCCCCGGTCGTCACCGTCCGCGACGCCAAGGGCAAGGTCGTCTTCGACGACGCCGTCCCGCTGCTGCCGCTGGACGCCAACGTCACCTCCTCCGGTGTCGTCAAGGTCCTCGACGGCTACCGCAACGCCAAGGGCGAGAAGGAGCAGCTCGGCTTCAACGCGTTCTTCGTGCCGACCTTCGGCGGCCACGCCAGCGGCACGATGCTGTCGCAGTTCCCCGCGCTGGACAATCCGCTGCTCGCGCTGTCCGCCTACTACGGCGACCTGGGGGCCGACTCGGGCATCCCGCAGAGCGTGTACCAGATGGACCGCAGCAACATGAAGGAGTTCAAGAACTCCGAGGGCAAGCTGTTCAAGAAGCTGCTGAAGCCCGGCGAGACCATGAAGCTCCCCAACGGCGCCGGTTCGGTCACCTTCGGCAAGGACGTCAAGGAGTGGGCCGGCTTCCAGGTCGTCCAGCAGCCCGGCAGCGGCTGGGCCCTCGCCGGTTCCCTCGCCGCGATCGGCGGCCTCGCCGCCTCCCTGTTCATCCAGCGCCGCCGCGTCTGGGTGCGCGCGGTCAAGGGTGCCGACGGCGTCACCGTCGTCGAGATGGCCGGCCTCGGCCGCAGCGAGTCCGCCAAGGTCCCCGAGGAGCTGGGGCACCTCGCCGGCGACCTCTACGAGCAGGCGCCCGGCGCCCCCGACGCCCCCGCAGATTCCCCCGACCCCGATCAGGAGCCGGGTACCGAACCCCCCGTACCTGCCGAAGGGGCTGAGAAGCAGTGACTCTCGCCGCCGCCACCAACGAAAACCTCGCGCAGATCAGCAATGTGCTGATCTACTCCGCGATGGCCGTCTACACCCTGGCCTTCTTCGCGTACATCGCCGAATGGCTCTTCGGCAGCCGCAGCAAGGTCGCCCGGACCGCCGCCGCGCTCACCACCAAGGCGGACGCCGGGAAGGCGGCCCCGGCCGTCACCGTGAACCAGGCCGGCGGCACGGCCGTGCTGGAGCGGCCGAAGGTCACCGTGCGGGCCGCGGCCGGTCGGCGCGACGTGCCGGACGGCCCCGGGGCGCACGGCGGGGACGAGCAGGGCGACCTGTACGGCCGGATCGCCATCTCCCTCACGGTGCTCGCCTTCCTGATCGAGTTCTGCGGTGTCCTCACCCGCGCCCTGTCGGTGGAGCGCGCGCCGTGGGGCAACATGTACGAGTTCAACATCACGTTCTCCACGGTCGCGGTCGGCGTGTACCTCGGGCTGCTGGCGCTGAAGAAGAACGTGCGCTGGCTCGGCCTGTTCCTGATCACCACGGTCCTGCTCGACCTGGGCCTGGCGGTCACGGTCCTCTACACCGCCAGCGACCAGCTGGTCCCGGCGTTGCACTCGTACTGGCTGTACATCCACGTCTCGACGGCGATCTTCTGCGGCGCGGTCTTCTACGTGGGCGCGATGGCCACGGTCCTGTACCTGTTCAAGGACTCCTACGAGAGCAAGCTGGCGAGCGGCGGCACGCCCGGCACCTTCGCGACCTCCGTCCTGGAACGGCTGCCCTCCTCCGCGTCCCTCGACAAGTTCTCCTACCGCGTCAACGCGGCCGTCTTCCCGCTGTGGACGTTCACGATCATCGCGGGCGCCATCTGGGCGGGCGACGCCTGGGGCCGCTACTGGGGCTGGGACCCCAAGGAGACCTGGTCGTTCATCACCTGGGTCGCCTACGCCGGCTACCTGCACGCCCGCGCGACGGCCGGCTGGAAGGGCCGCAAGGCCGCCTACCTGGCCCTCATCGCCTTCGGCTGCTGGCTGTTCAACTACTACGGCGTGAACATCTTCGTCTCCGGCAAGCACTCCTACGCGGGCGTGTGACGCGTCTCCTGAGCAGCACCGGTCAGCCCTGCCGGGCGACGCTCGTGATCACCTCCCGCAGCCGGGCCGCGTATCGGGACATGTTCTCGTGCGCGATCTCGGTGTCCGGATAGCGGCAGGCGAACCACAGGCCCTCATGGAGTCTGTTCACCCAGACGCAGACCCGGTCACCGTACGAGACCCTGACCAGTCCGTAGACCTTCTGCTCGGCCCACTGCTCGGAGCCCGGGACGCCGCGGGCGTCGAGGTAGGACACCAGGGAGTACAGGTCGGGAGACGTGGGGCGGAAGTCCGTTCCGATCAGCCGGAGCACCCGTTCGAGGGGTGTGCGGGCCAGCCGCCGGTTGGCGCGCAACTCGGCGTGTGCGCACTCCAGGGCCTCCTGGAAGTCACGGACCTCCGCCAGCGGGATCTCGACCGGTGCCCCGCCGACGTACCAGCCCACGGAGTCCGACCACCGGGACGTCACCCGGGTGTGGAACGGCACGACGGTGCGGAAGACGGGCTCCCCGTCGATCTCGTGGAGGATGAGCGCAGTGGCCGCCAGCACGCCGACCAGGCTGCCGCCGTAGGGTCGGCAGTGCGCCTCGAACGCGTCGGCGTCGCCGGCGTCCACCAGTGGCTCGCACAGTGCCTTCTGCCGGGGCAGCCCGCCGGCGGTGTCCAGGCCGAGGTCGATGGGGAAGTTCGGCAGTTCTCCCTCGCAGTTCTTGATGAACTCCCGCCAGCGGACCACGATGTCGTGGCTCTCGTCGAGCTTGTCCGCGTCCGCCCGTTCGGCCTGGCAGAAGTCGACGTAGCTGGCGACGGGTTCCTGCTCCGGGGAACGGCCCGCCGCGACCGCCGCATAGAGCTCATGCAGGGCGGCGGGGATGTTCTCGAGCGAGTAGGCGTCGACGTTGCTGTGGTCGAAGGCCATGTACACGCTGGCGCTGTCGTCCCGGAGCACCGCCGCGTAGATGAAGTTGGGCCACCGGAGTGCATCCGCCACGGTGTCGAAACGCTTCTCAAGATGCTCGGCCAGCGCTGTCCCATCCGTGAAGTCGCCGACCTGCTCCAGGTGCAGGCGCACGTCCTCGCTGCCGAGCGTGAACCGGGCGATCTCCTCGCCGGGCGGCCCGGACCAGTCGAAGCCGCTGCGCAGCGTCTCGTGCCGCAGTGTCCACGCGTGCAGCGCGCTCTGGAGAACGTCCAGTTCCGCCCGGCCCGGGAGATCGAAACACACACCGATCCACGTCGGTACGAACAATCCGTCCTCACGCACGGACCGGGAGATCCTGATGTGGGACTCCTGGATGTAGGCCGGGGGCCTGGAGTCCTCCGGGAGGCCCTGCACCGCCGCGGCGGCCGCAGGATCGAGTGTCCACTCCACGAGTCGCCCCGGCCGTACCTCACAGTGCCGGATGTCCGTCATACGCATGAGGGGTCTCCGTTCGCGGATGGGGCGTCCCGATCAGGCATGTGCCGTGGGTGAAGACCCCACACCGGATTCCCCGCAGGGTCATTCGAACGGATGGCACCCCGGGTGGTGAGCGTCGTTCGGGTCATCCGTCCCGTTCGCCGATGTCCTCACGCCACAGCTCCGGGTGCTCGGTGACGAAGCCGTGCATCAGGTCGATGCTCTCGGGGTCGTCCAGCAGGACGATCTCCACGCCGTGCCGCGCGAGCCAGTCGTGCCCTCCCCGGAACGTGGTGGCCTCCCCGATCACCACCCGGGGGATGCCGAACTGCCGGACCAGTCCGCAGCAGTACCAGCACGGCGACAGGGTGGTCGCCATCGTCGTGCCCCGGTACGACCGCTGCCGTCCCGCCGCGCGGAAGGCCGCTGTCTCCGCGTGCATCGTGGGGTCGTCGTCCTGGACACGGCGGTTGTGGCCGCGGCCGAGGAGAGTGCCGTCGGCGCCGTACAGCGCGGCACCGATCGGGATGCCGCCCTCGGCGAGGCCGGTGCGGGCCTCCTCGACGGCGGTGGCGAGCCACGCCCGGGCCTGTGCAGGGTCCATGACCTCATCCATGCTCCCAGCCTCCCCCGCGTCGCCCCGGCTCGATCGTCGCCGCGCCGAGGTAGGCGTGCAGAGCCCCCGCGCCCTCGATCATGACCCTGGTGCGGGCCGTCAGTGTCTCGCCGCGCGCTGCCACGGCCGCCCGCAGCGCCGCGCTGCTGCCTTCCCGCCGCAGCCCCTCCAGCACCGGCCGGATCTGGTCGAACAAGTAGTGGCTGCGGCGCAGGGTGTGCACCAGCCGGGCGTCGCGCACATCGGCGGGTTCGTAGATCCGGTAGCCCGTCGCGCGCTCTCGGCCCGGCGTGAGCAGCCCGGCCCCCTCCCACACCCGCAGCGCCGACGTCCGTACGCCCAGCAGCACCGCCACCTCGCCGATGCGCAGGCCACCCGAGCGTGGCAGTGGGGCGGGCGGTTCGGCCGCGAGCAGTTCCAGGGCCTCGCTCGCCGCCCGCAGCGACACCCGCTCCTCGTGCAGCGCGGCATGGGCGGCGTCGAGCAGCGCGAGCGCGCCGGGGACGTCCCCCTCGTGCACGGTCCGCATGATCGCCGTCGCGGTCACCGGCCCGTACCCCCGCATCAGCGTCCGGTACGCCAGCAGCGCGCCGCGGTGCGTCTCGTCGAAGACGCGGTAGCCGGACGCGGTCCGCGCGGCGGGCGGGAGCACACCGGCGTCCTCGTAGTTGCGGATCTGCTGCGTCGAGACACCGGCCGACCGGGCCAGGTCGACGGGGCGGAGGCGGCGGTCGTTCGTCATCGATTTGAAGGTTACGGCAGGAAGCAGGCAGCACCTACTGCCCGGGGTCCCTCTCAAGTCTCAACACCGCACTTCAATGGAAGACTTGAAGGAATGGACGACTTCATCCGCGTCACCGGTGCCCGCCTCCACAACCTCAGGAACGTCTCCCTCTCCCTGCCGAAGAACAAGCTGGTCGTCCTGACCGGCCTGTCCGGCTCCGGCAAGTCCACCCTCGCCTTCGACACCCTCCACCAGGAGGGCCAGCGGCAGTACCTGGAGTCGCTGGGCATGGTCACCGGCTTCGTCAGCAAGCCCGCCGTCGACTCGATCACCGGCCTGTCCCCGTCCATCAGCGTCGACCAGCACCTCACCAACCGCAGCCCCCGCTCCACCGTCGGCACGGTCACCGAGGTCTTCACCTATCTGCGGCTGCTGTGGTCGCGCATCGGGATCCGGCCCTGCCCCGGCTGCGCCAAGGACATTCCTCCGTCCCACACCGATGCCGCCGAGGCCGACGAGGACGCCGAGCCCGGGCAGCGGCCCTGCCCGCACTGCGGCACCCCTGTGCCCGAACTGGTCATGGGTTCCTTCTCCTTCAACAAGCCCGCCGGAGCCTGCCCGGCCTGCACCGGCCTGGGCGAGGTGATGCGGCCCGACGTACGGCGCCTGGTCGACGACGGCACGTCGGTCGCGCAAGGGGCGGTGCAGGGCTGGAACGCCAAGTTCACCGACTGGAGCCTCCCCGTGCTGCGGGCCGCCGCCGGCCACTACGGCTTCACCTTCGACACGGACACCCCGTTCGGCGAACTCGACGACAGGCAGCGGGACCTGCTGCTCCACGGGGTGGAAAGCCCCGAGTTCCGGCGGCACTTCCCCGACACCGACCCTCCGGCGACCGTGGCGGCGGGCCGCTTCGAAGGGGTCGCGACGGCCCTGCTGCGCCGCTACAACGACCGCGCCGACGACCCCGAGTACCGCGAACGGGCCGAGCGGCAGGGCCTGGTGAAGCAGCCCTGCGGGGAGTGCGACGGAACCAGGCTGGGTGCCGCGGCCCGGGCGGTGACCGTGCACGGTCTCACCGTCGTCGAGGCCACCCGGCTTCCGCTGACCGACCTCGCCGGCTGGCTGGGCGGCCTGCGCGAGCGGTCGGGCGGGGAGGAGTGGCCGCTCGTGGAGCCGGTCGTCGCCGACCTGGAGGAGCGGGTCCGCCGCCTGCTGGACGTCGGCGTCGGCTACCTCACCCTCGGCCAGGCCACTCCCAGCCTCTCCGCGGGCGAGACCCAGCGGCTGCGGCTGGCCGCCCTGCTCGGCTCCGGCCTCACCGGCGTCCTCTACGTCCTGGACGAGCCGACCATCGGCCTGCATCCCTCGGACACCGCCCGCCTGATCGACGTCCTGTGCCGGCTGCGCGACCTGGGCAACACGGTGCTGGTCGTCGAGCACGACCTGGACGTCCTGAAGGCCGCGGACCATGTGGTGGACGTCGGGCCGGGGGCGGGCCGGGACGGCGGGCGGATCGTCGCCGAGGGTACGCCGCAGGAGGTGGCCCGGGCCGAGGGTTCGGTCACCGGCGCGTACCTCTCGGGCCGGCTCCCGTCCCCGCGGTCGCGCGGCCGCGGGGACGGCGACGCGGCGCTGCTGATCAGGGGGGCCCGGGCCCACAACCTCAAGGACGTCACCGTCCGGATCCCGCTGGGGCGGCTGGTGACGGTCACCGGCCCGTCCGGCTCGGGCAAGTCGACCCTGTTGCTGGACATCCTCGGCCGGGCCGCCCGCCGGCACTTCCACGGGGCCGGGGAGCTGCCCGCCGAGCACGACGGCATCGACGGCTGGGGGCACCTGTCCAAAGCCGTCCTCATCGACCAGACGCCGGTCGGCCGCGTGCCCCGTTCCAACGCGGCGACGTACGCGGACGTCTTCACCCCGATCCGCGAGGCCTTCGCCGCACGCAGCCGAGGCCGCCTGACCGCCGGCCACTTCTCCTTCAACGTGCCCGGGGGACGCTGCGAACGCTGCGAGGGCGCGGGCGTGCTCACCGTCCACATGCACTTCCTCCCGGCGGTGGAGGTGCGCTGCCCGACCTGCAAGGGCCGCCGCTTCCGGCCGGAGGTGCTGACGGTCCGGCACGAGGGCCATGACATCGCCGAGGTACTCGGGGCGACGGTGGACGAGGCACTGACGGTGTTCGGGGACGTCCCGCCGGTCGCCACCCGGCTCCGGCGCATGGCCGACGTCGGCCTCGGCTACCTCCCCCTCGGCCAGCCCGCCACCACCCTCTCCGGCGGCGAGGCCCAGCGTCTGAAGCTCGCCAAGGAACTGGGACGGCGGACGACCGGACGCGCCCTGTACCTGCTGGACGAACCGACGACGGGTCTGCACTCCGCCGACACCGCCCGCCTCCTCGACGTCCTCCAACGCCTCGTCGACGCCGGGCACTCGGTCGTCACCATCGAGCACAACCTCGACGTCGTCCGCGCCTCGGACTGGCTGATCGACCTGGGACCGGAAGGCGGCGCGGGCGGGGGTCGGCTGGTGGCGCAGGGGGTGCCCGGGAACTGAACCGATCCTGACCCCCGGACGTCTTCGTTGCGTGTCCATCGCACCGGAGCCCAGGCTCCCGAAGGAGGCCCACCGATGAAGGCGTCACTTCTCCTGGCGGCGGCCCTCGCCTCGCTGTCCGTGGGCTGCTCGTCGGTGTCGTCGCCGGACGACGACACCGACGGCGCGCGGCCCGCGCCGTCCTGCGCGTACGTCGTCGAGTACGACGGCCGTACCTACCTGGGCAGATCGGAGACCTACGTCCCCGTGGGGAAGTCGCTCGGCGCCGCAACCCGCCCGGCCTGCGACGACACTCCGGGCGACGGCGATGAGGAGGAGGGCCCGGCCCTGATGACGGCGTTCGCCGTGCGGGGGGTGGACCCGTCCGTCGCCGTCGCGGTGGCCGAGGACCCCGGCGAGTACCGTCTCGTCGTCGCCGACTCCGTCAAGGAACTCCCGCCGGAGCTGAGGAAGGTGACCGAACGCTCCTGACGGGCACAGCCGGGGCGTCAGCCCTGCCTCTCCAGCACCGCGTAGTCCGCGAAGCTGCGGCGGTAGCGCAGGTGCCTCGTCTCCTGGGTGTGCCTGCGCTGCCACTCCTCCACCTCGCCGGGTGCCTGGCACGGGCCCGAACCCGCCCCGCAGTCCTCCTCCTCACCCGAGACGCAGTACGCCTCGTACTCGGGCTGCGCCGACGGATCCTGCACGATCGTGTACGGCACGTACCGGAAGATCCTGCGGCCGGTGGACTCCCCACCGTGCTCGTCGCGTTGGTGCTGGCGCAACAGTACGTTCGCGTCCGTCACGGCACTGCCGTCGAACGCGGCCCGCGCCCTGTCCCGCCGGAGCGCCAGCTCTTCACAGCCCGCGCACCCGGGCACCGGGGAAGGCGGCCGGGTCGGATCGGCCGACAGGCCTTCCCTGGAGCGGTCGTTGAGCGCGCGCACGCCCGCGCTGAGCCGCTCGTCCAGCGTTGCCTCCCGGATCCTCGCCGGGTCGGCCTGCCACTCCCGGCCGCCGCCGACCGGGCGCAGCATCACGTACGGGCCGGTCCTGTCCTGGTACTCGCCGACCTTGCGCGTGTGCGGGTCGAAGACGAACGTTCCCGGTTCCATTTACACGTACCTCCGTCACTCTGGGTGTATCGAGCGTTGCGCACGGGAACAGTCCGGTTCAATGCTTGGCATGTGACACCGGTGCACTGTCACGGAGGGGGGAGCCGTGAGCCGACGGAACGGCGGGGCGGAGTCGGGGGCGAGCACGGCGGCGGTGTTCGGGGAGGTGCTCCGGCATTTCCGCGAGGCCGCGCTGCTCACGCAGGAGGGTCTGGCGAGGCAGATCCCCTGCGACCGTTCGCATGTGGCGCGGGTGGAGGCGGGTACGAGGGTTCCGCAGGACACGTTCGCCAAGACCTGTGACGAACTGTTGGGTACGGGTGGGGTGTTGGCCCGGCTGTGGGGTCGCATCGACTGGTATCCGCAGGTGGAGCATCCGGATTGGTTCCGGCGCCGGGCGGAGATGGACGAGGAGGCCGTGACCCTCCGGGAGTACCAGGAGCGTGTGATCCCGGGTTTGTTGCAGACAGCGGACTATGCGCAGTCGCTGTTCTCCCTGCTCGTGAGAGGTGAGGAGCTTGAGGAGAGGGTGCGGGCGCGACTGAGCCGCCAGCGGCGCTTCCTGATGGAGGACGGCCCGTCGTACATCGCCGTCCTCGACGAGAGCTGCCTGCGCAACATGATCGGCAGTCCGGCTGTGATGCGTGACCAGTGCGCGCACTTGCTCGATGTCGGGCGGCGAGTCAACATCCGGATCCAAGTCGCCCCCGCCGCGCGCCTCGGCCTGTTCCGCCCCAGTGGGTCCATGTCGCTGATCAAGCTGCCCGACGGGCACGAATGGGTCTACTCGGAATCGCTCGATCGCGGCCATTTCAACGACGATCCGGCCCTCTTCGCGCGCCATAGCCACACCTATGATGTGCTCAGGGCGGACGCTCTGTCAGCTCCCGAGTCCGCCGCTCTGATCAGCGACGTGATGGAGAGGTACGAGCATCATGACCGAGCCCGAACTCAGCGCGGCCGCGTGGATCAAGAGCACCCACAGCGACGCCAACGGCGGCAACTGCATAGAAATAGCCCCCGGCTACCCCGAAACCGTCCCCGTCCGCGACAGCAAGAACCCTGACGGACCGGTCCTGGTCGTCACCCGGTCCGCCTGGTCCGCGTTCGTCGGATCTCTGCGCTGACCTACTGCCCGCTCACCATCTGCAGGATCCGGTTCGCCGCCTCCGCCACCGGCTGCCCCACCGCCCCGACGGCCGCGGCGATCGCGGCGACCGCCATCAGCGCCCGGTGCCGCTCCTGCGCGGGCGCGGCGTCCGCGGCCAGCACCGGCAGGGACTCGTCGATGAGCTGCGCGCTCGGCTGTGGGAGCTGATCGCGCAACTCCCGGACCTCGCGGATCAGTTCGGCGAGGGCCAGCCGCAGGGCGGGGTCCGTTTCGCCCGAGGCCCCGTTCTTCACGATGCCCGTGTTGCCGCTGCCGCCGTGCATGGTGACGCTGTCGCCGTAGTGGTAGTTGTTTCCGCTCATGCCGCGATCCCCGTGTTTCCGCTGCCGCCGTACATGTTCACGCTGTCGCCGAAGTGGTAGTTCGTGGGTGAGTTGATCGTCAGGCGCTCCACCGTCACCTGGAACTCGGTGTCGGGGTTCTCCAGCGCGCCCGCGACGTAGCCCACGAGCTGGTCGAGGTGCTGGGGGTTCGGGCTGGTCACCATCGCCGTGGACGGGCCGGCCGTCTCGACGGCGAGGACGTAGTGCGACTGGGCCGTGACGATGGAGAGCATGTCCACGAAGAAGTAGATCAGTGCCGCGCCCGCGACGAGCCACACGAACGTGAGGACCCCGGTGCCCGTGGACCTGCCGTCGATGAAGGTCAGACTGCCGATGATCGACAGACCGACTCCCACGGCCAGGGTGATCAGGGCGCGGGTCAGGAAACGGAAGGCCGCCTCCTTGCGCTTGGGGTGCAGGGTGAACGTGTACACCCGGGCGATGTTGCGCAGGGGGTACGCGGCCGTGCCGACCCATAACAGGCGCTTGTGGACGCGCAGTTCGACGTCCGTCATGGCGCGCGGGGGCTTGGCGGGCGGAGGCGGTACGTCGAACTGCCCCGGTGGCTGCTGTGTCTCCATGGACACCATTGGCGACCATGTGCTTACCGAGGGCAAGTGGTTTCACGCGGACGGGAGAGCCGGAGCCCTCAGGACTCGTCGCGCCTCGGGTCGTCCTCCTTGTTCTTGTCCTCGTCGAGGGACTTCAGGAAGTCCGGATTGTCGTCCGGCGCGACCCACTGCCGCGGACGCTCCGCCGCGGGCACCCGCTTCTTGCCGGCGATGAGCCAGGAGATCGACCCGACGAGCGGAAAAATCAGCACGAGGAGCGCCCACAGCGGCTTGGGCATGTGGCGGATCTCGTCGTCCTTCGTGCTGATGCAGTCGATGAACGCGTACACGCTGAGCGCCAGCGGCACGAGGAACATCAGTACCCGGAGCATGGGGCCTCTCAGCGAAAGCGGTGGGTGGTTCCAGGCCAGGGTAGCCGCTCGGGGATACTGGACCCCATGGCTTACGACGATCTTCGCTCCCTGCTCAGGGCGCTGGAGCGCGAGGGCGACCTCAAGCGCATCAAGGCCGAGGTGGACCCGTACCTGGAGGTCGGGGAGATCGTCGACCGGGTGCAGAAGTCCGGCGGCCCCGCCCTGCTCTTCGAGAACGTGCGCGGGTCGAGCATGCCGCTCGCGATGAACGTGTTCGGCACGGACCGGCGGCTGCTGAAGTCCCTGGGCCTGAAGTCCTACGCCGAGATCACCGAGCGGATCGGCGGGCTGCTGAAGCCCGAGCTGCCGCACGGCTTCGTCGGCGTGCGCGAGGCCTTCGGCAAGCTCGGCGCGATGACCCACGTCCCGCCGAAGAAGGTGAAGGACGGACCCGTGCAGGAGGTCGTCCTGACCGGGGACGACGTCGACCTGGACCAGCTGCCGGCCCTCTTCACCTGGCCGAAGGACGGCGGGTCGTTCTTCAACCTGGGGCTGACCCACACCAAGGACCCGGAGAGCGGCGTCCGCAACCTCGGGCTGTACCGCCTCCAGCGCCACGACAAGCGCACCATCGGCATGCACTGGCAGATCCACAAGGACAGCCGGAACCACTACCAGGTGGCGGCGCGCCGGGGCGAGCGGCTGCCCGTCGCGATCGCCTTCGGCTGCCCGCCCGCCGTGACGTACGCCTCGACAGCGCCGCTGCCCGGGGACATCGACGAGTACCTGTTCGCCGGGTTCCTCGCGGGCAAGCGGATCGAGATGGTCGACTGCAAGACCGTGCCGCTCCAGGTGCCGGCGCAGGCCGAGGTCGTCATCGAGGGCTGGCTGGAGCCGGGCGAGATGCTCCCCGAGGGCCCGTTCGGCGACCACACCGGCTTCTACACGCCGCAGGAGCCCTTCCCCGCGCTGACGATCGACTGCGTCACGATGCGCAAGCGGCCGCTGCTCCAGTCGATCGTCGTGGGCCGCCCGCCGACGGAGGACGGGCCGCTGGGCCGGGCGACGGAACGCTTCTTCCTGCCGCTGCTGAAGATCATCGTGCCGGACATCGTGGACTACCACCTGCCGGAGGCGGGCGGCTTCCACAACTGCGCGATCGTCTCGATCGACAAGAAGTACCCGAAGCACGCGCAGAAGGTCATGCACGCGATCTGGGGCGCGCACATGATGTCGCTGACCAAGCTGATCGTGGTCGTCGACTCCGACTGCGATGTGCACGACCTGCACGAGGTCGCCTGGCGGGCCCTGGGCAACACCGACTACGCCCGCGACCTGTCGATCGTCGAGGGCCCGGTCGACCACCTCGACCACGCCTCGTACCAGCAGTTCTGGGGCGGCAAGGCCGGTATCGACGCGACGAAGAAGTGGCCCGAGGAGGGCTACACCCGCGACGGCGGCTGGCCCGACATGGTGGAGTCCGACCCGGAGACGGCGGCGAAGGTGGACCGCCGCTGGAAGGAGTACGGCCTGTGAGTTCCGCGTCCGCCGCGATCCCCCAGCCGGGACGCACCAAGGCCTTCCTGCGGCTGGTGATGATCGAGCACTCGGTCTTCGCGCTGCCCTTCGCCTACATCGCCGCGCTCACCGCGATGTTCCAGTGGGACAAGAACATCCACTGGGGCAAGCTGCTGCTGGTCACCGTCTGCATGGTGGGCCTGCGCACCTTCGCCATGGCGGTCAACCGGATCATCGACCGGGAGATCGACGCGCGGAACCCGCGCACGGCGCAGCGCGAGCTGGTGACGGGCGCGATGTCGGTGAAGCACGCCTGGACGGGTGCGCTCATCGCCCTCGCCGTCTTCCTCGGCGCGGCGGCCCTGCTCAACCCGCTGTGCCTGGCGCTCGCCCCCATCGCGGTGATCCCGATGGTGATCTACCCCTACGGCAAGCGGTTCACGAACTTCCCGCAGGCCATCCTCGGCCTCGCCCAGGCGATGGGCCCGATCGGCGGCTGGCTGGCCATCTCGGGGGAGTGGTCCTGGGACGCGGTGATCCTCGGTCTCGCCGTCGGGATCTGGATCGGCGGCTTCGACCTGATCTACGCCTGCCAGGACGTGGAGACCGACCGCGAGATCGGCGTCATGTCCGTCCCGGCCCGCTTCGGCATCCCGTCGGCGATCTGGGGCGCGCGGGTCTGCCACGCCCTGACCACGGCCCTGTTCGTCTGGTACGCCCTCGCCACCGACGCGGGCGCCTTCTTCTGGCTGGGCCTGCTGATCGTCGCCGGCGCGTTCCTCTACGAGCACTCGATCGTCCGCCCCCACGACCTCTCCCGCGTGAACCGCGCCTTCTTCAGCGTCAACGGCTTCATCGGGATAGCGCTGTTCGTGTGCGCGCTGCTGGACCTGCTGGTGCGGGGGCTGACCGTCTGATCAGCTGCCGCGCCTCACTTCGTGAAGGAGCCCGCGCTGAAGACGATGAACCCGTCCTCGGCGCGGCAGGCGGGGTCTATGCCGGAGTCGCGCGCCCTCTCGTCGTCGGCCTTCCAGTAGCTGCCGCCGGCGTGGACGGTGTCGCCTTCCAGCACGGTTCCGAAGCCGGGGACCCGCACGCCCCGTTTGCCGCCGTTCAGGACCGGCTCGACGCCCTTGGGCCAGACGGGGGTAGCGGTGAACGCCTCTTCCGCTCGTTCGCCGTTCACCACGAGACACTTGCTGTCCGCGCTGTAGGTGAGGCGCCCGCTCACGGTCATCCCCGGGGACACCGCCAGATCATGGACAATGATCTTCGGGTCGGAATCGACGAAAGACAGCTTTTCGTCACTGGGGATGGAAACCCGCTCGGTGCTTTCGGTGGCTGATTTCACCGGTTCCGCACCCCCGCCGGAGCTGCCGCAGGCCGAAATGGCGAGCACGCTCACGGAAGCGAAGAGAAGGACCTTTATCGACTTCATCAGGGCAACCTTTTTCACGCAAATGATCGGGACGGGTTGTATTGTCTCCCCGTCCCGATCATCTCATTCGTCAAACTAGCGCGTCCACACGTCGTATCCGCGGTTCTGGAAGAGATATGCCGGAGTGAACAGGCACCGCTGCGTCCCGCCGTCATTCACGAGTCCGGTGTGAATGCCGTAGGCGGTTCCGCCGTAGTACCAGGGGCCGCCGCTGTCGCCGGGCTTGCAGGCGTTCCCCTTCATGACGACCATGTGCTTGAGACTTCCGACCGTCACATTGCGGTACTTGACGGTGCTGCAGGTCTTCCCCGACGTTCTGCCGAACTTGCAGATCGAGGTGCCCACGGCCGGCATGGCGCCGCGCGAGTCCGCGTACCGGGCGCTGTTGGTCTTCTGGTAGAAGGTCCGGGTGCTGGCCTTGTTGCCCTTGGTGGTGTAGCCGAGATCGCCGTTTCCGCCCTGGTGGCTCCAGACCGTCTTGACGCCGGTGGAGCCGCCGTGGGTGCTGTGGTTGGAGTACGTCTGGGAGGCGACCTCCGTGCAGTGGCCGGCCGTGCCGAGCCGCTTGGTGTTGCTGGATATCGCCTTCAGGTTGAACCCGGACGTACAGCCGACGGACAGATAGCCGCCGCCCCGGATGTATCCGTCCTGCTTCTCGTAGGAGGCGTTGTCCACCACCTTCACCGTGACCCGGATCCCGTCGGTGTCGACGGCGGAGGCGACGCGCTCGCGCAGCGCGGCCGAACGCGCGGCCGTCTTCGGGGCCGCCGGGTCCAGCTGGACCTGGACCGTGACCTCGCCCGCCCTGACGTCGTAGTAGCTGATCGCCTGGTCGACGTCCCGCTGGGTGAGGGCGTCCGTGTGCGCGCTCTCCTGGGCCGCGGCGAGTTCGGCCTCGGAGAACCCCCGGTTGCTGACCACCTCGGCGGCGGCCGGCAGCCCGTCGGCGAGCTTCAGCGCCTCGGCCGGAGCCTCACCCTTGAAGGCGAACCACGCGCCCTCCGCGGTCTTCTCCGCGCCGGCGAACTCGCCCGGGAAGGACGTCTCCAGCTTTTCGGCGATCTCGGTGAACCGATCCTGCCATCCGTGCTGTTCGATGGCGGCCGAGAGCGGAACTTCGCTCTCCGCCGCCATGGCCTGGATGTCCTCCAGCTCTCCCGCGGTCAGGTCGTCCACCATGACGTCCGGCGTGTCCACCGGTCCGTCGGGCTGGCTTTCCGGCGTGGGTTCCGTGGCGGACGCGGCCTTGGCGAGATGCGCATCCAAAGCCTTGTCCAGGGATATCCCCTGCTCTTTCGCGGTCTGCTTGATTCCGTCGAGGACGGGCCGGTCAACGCCCGTACCACTCTCGGAGTTCAAGAAGACCGAACGCTCCGGCGCGGTCCCGGATTCCGCCGCCATGGCGTGCGGAACGGGGACGAGCGAACCTGTCAGTGCCGAAACCGCGGCGACAGCAGCGAGACGACGCCGATTTTCCCCCATGTTCTGACGCAACTACTTCCCCCTGATTCAGTCGTGAAGTGACCGCAGCAAGGCAATTCTTGCCACTTTGCGATTACTTGACATGAACTTATCACGCACATTGAGTCGCGTAGGGGATTTTTTTCGGACATGCAATTTCGGTCACGGCGCCGGTCTGGCGGACCCCGGAGCCTCAACCGGGCGGCGGAACAGGAACGCCGCCGCCACGCCCGCGAGCAGGCCTATCAGGTGGCCCTGCCAGCTGACGCCCGACTGGGTCGGGGCCAGGCCCGCCAGGATCGAGCCGCCCCAGATCGCTGCGATCACGACCCCGGCCAGGACGCCCAGGGGCCGGCGCTCGACGAAGCCGCTGACCAGGAGGAACCCGAACAGGCCGAAGATCACGCCGGAGGCGCCCGCGGTGTTGGTGTGCGCCGGGGCTATGAGCCAGACGCCCAGGCCGTCCGCGACGATGATCAGGGCGCAGACCAGCAGGAACCGGCGCAGCCCCGCGAGCGCGGCGAGGAAGCCGAGGACCAGCAGCGGCACGGTGTTGGCCGCGAGATGGGCGAAGCCGAAGTGGATGAAGGACGAGGGGACGACATCGACCAGCTCGGAAGGGTCGCGCGGGGTGACACCGAAGCCGTCCAGCGCATGGCCCGTGGCCACGTCCACCACTTCCAGCAGCCACAGCAGCGCCACCCAGGCCAGCATCAGCTTGCCCGCGGCCAGCGCACGATCGCCCTGTGACCACCCCGCTCGCGGATCCGGCATGGCGACCCCCAGTGCTCGCTCGTCCCCTCCGTGCAACGGCCCGCACCCCTTGGCCGGTTCCCACCCTGGGCCGCCGGATAGGCTCGGTGTTGTGAACCCAGTCAAGCCAGGCGAGATGCCGCGTACGCCTTGGATCGTAGGGGTGTCCGGGGCCTCCGGCACCCCGTATGCCGCTGCCGTGCTGAGGGCTCTTCTCGATGCCGGTGAGAGCGTCGATCTCGTGGTGTCCCGGGCCTCCCGGCTCACCCTGCTGGACGAGACGGGGATCTCCTTCCGGGACGCCCACTGGCAGTCCGACCTGCGGGAATGGCTGTCCCGGGGCGCCGACGGCAAGCCGGACACCTTCTCCGTCGACCTCGGCGCCGTGCGGCACTGGAGCGCCGGCGACCTGGCCGCCGGGCCCTCCTCGGGGTCGTACCGCACCAAGGGCATGATCATCGTGCCCGCCTCGACGGCGAGCGTGGCCGGGGTCGCGCTCGGACTGTCGAAGGACCTGCTGCAACGGGCGGCGAGCGTCACCCTCAAGGAGGACCGCAAGCTGATCGTGGCCGTGCGCGAGACCCCGCTCAACGGCCAGACCCTGCGGCACCTGGTCACCCTCGACGACGCGGGCGCGACGGTCGTGCCCGCCTCACCCGCCTTCTACGCGGGCGCGACGCACATCCAGGACCTGGTGGACTTCGTCGCCGGACGCGTACTCGACGCGGCGGGCGTGCCGCACCGGCTCTACCGCCGTTGGCAGGGTGAACTCGGCGGCGGGGCGCAGCGCGACGGCTGAGCGGCACCCGAACCCATCGGACTTCAACCACAACTTCAGCGGAAGGCTTCGATCGCAATGGACGCGGTGGACAGGCAGCTCATCCAGGCCCTGAGGGAGAACGGCCGGGCCTCCTACGCGGAGCTGGGACGCCTCGTCGGACTGTCGGGACCCAGTGTCACCGACCGCATCAACCGGCTGGAGGCGGCCGGAGTCATCACCGGCTACCGGGCCACCGTCGACGCCGCCTCGCTCGGCCTCGGCGTCACCGCCCTGGTCGGCATCTCGCTCTCCGACGCCACCGACCACGAGGACGTGGCGCAGCGGCTGAAGGACCTCTCGGAGATCGAGGACTGCTGGTTCATCGCGGGCGACGACTCGTACATGCTCAAGGTGCGGGCGGCGAACGTGGACGGCCTGGAGAAGATGATCCGCCGGCTCAGCGGCATCGAGGGCGTCTCCCGGACGCGGACCACCATCGTGCTCTCCACCAAGTGGGAGAACCGGGTCGGGGAGCTGCCCGAAGAGGAGTAGGCCCGAAGGGCCGTATGGGGGCACCTCCCGCCCGAAGGGTGGGGGCGTACGGTAAAGGACGTCGTCGTAGAAAGGTGTGGGCATGGATCTCGGGCTCAAGCGCGAGCTGGAGGAGAAGGTCAGGGCGGGTGTCCGGCTGACCCGTGAGGACGGCATCGCGCTGTACGAGTCGGACGATCTGGCCTGGCTCGGCGGCTTGGCCCACGAGGTGCGCACCCGCAAGAACGGCGACGTCGTGCACTTCAACGTCAACCGTCACCTCAACATGACGAACGTGTGCACGGCCTCCTGCGCGTACTGCTCCTTCCAACGCAAGCCGGGGGAGAAGGACGCGTACACGATGCGCATCGAGGAGGCCGTCAAGCTCGCCAAGGCGATGGAGTCGGAGAACCTCACCGAGCTGCACATCGTCAACGGGCTGCACCCGAACCTGCCGTGGCGCTACTACCCGCGCTCGCTGCGGGAGCTGAAGGCCGCGCTGCCGGACGTCTCGCTGAAGGCGTTCACGGCTACGGAGATCCACCACTTCGAGACGATCTCGGGGATGAGCGCGTCGGAGATCCTCGACGAGCTCATCGACGCGGGTCTGGAGTCCCTCACCGGTGGTGGGGCCGAGATCTTCGACTGGGAGGTCCGGCAGCACATCGTGGACCACCGGACCCACTGGGAGGACTGGTCCCGGATCCACCGGCTCGCGCACGAGAAGGGGCTGAAGACCCCGGCCACGATGCTCTACGGCCACATCGAGGAGCCGCGGCACCGGGTGGACCACGTGCTGCGGCTGCGGGAGCTGCAGGACGAGACCGGCGGCTTCCAGGTCTTCATCCCGCTGCGGTACCAGCACGACTTCGTCGACATGAAGGACGGCAAGGTCCGCAATCGGCTTCAGGCGCGGACGCAGATGGCGACGGGGGCGGAGGCGCTGAAGACCTTCGCGGTGTCGCGGTTGCTGTTCGACAACGTGCCGCATGTGAAGGTGTTCTGGGTCATGCACGGCGTCCAGACCGCGCAGCTTGCCCTGCAGCATGGTGCGGATGACATGGACGGGTCTGTCGTCGAGTACAAGATCACTCATGACGCGGACAACTATGGGACGCCGAACAAGCTGACGCGTGAGGACTTGCTCGACCTCATTCGTGATGCCGGGTTCCGGCCTGTGGAGCGGAATACGCGGTACGAGATCATTCGGGAGTACGAGGGGCCCGACCCTGAGCGGCGTGAGTCTCCGCAGCCGATGAGGGTTTGATCGCTTTCGGGTGCAGGTGCGTGGGGCTGGTCGCGCAGTTCCCCGCGCCCCTGGGGTGGGTACCCGGAGGGCATGGTCAGGGCCGAGGCTTCTGAGGACGCCTATACCGCCGAGCCGTTTCTTCCTGCGCGCGGCGGGTTGCCCGCCCTGCGGCGGGCAGCTGCCGGATGCCGGGGGTGTCCTCTGCACCGGGACGCCACCCAGACCGTGTTCGGGGACGGGAGTGCGGACGCCCGGGTCATGCTCGTGGGGGAGCAGCCCGGGGATCAGGAGGATCGGCAGGGGAAGCCGTTCGTCGGGCCCGCCGGGAAGCTGCTGGACCGGGCCCTGGCGGAGGCCGGGATCGATCCGGCCGAGGCGTATGTCACCAACGCCGTGAAGCACTTCAAGTTCACGCGGGCCGAGCCGCGCAAGCGGCGGATCCACAAGGCGCCGACCCTGCGGGAGATGACGGCGTGCGGGCCCTGGCTGGCCGCGGAGCTCGCCGTCGTGGAGCCGGAGCTGATCGTCGTGCTGGGGGCCACCGCCGGGAAGGCCCTGCTCGGGTCCTCGTTCCGGGTCACGCAGGTGCGCGGGACGGTGCTGGAGGAGGAGATCCACGGGCGGGCCGAGCGGCTGGTGCCGACCGTGCATCCCTCGTCGGTGCTGCGGTCCGACGACCGGGAGGCCGCGTACCGGGGGCTGGTGTCGGACCTGAAAGTGGCCGCGGACGCACTGTCGTAATAGCTAGAATCCCTGCATGCCCCTTACCTTCACGCTCGACCCCGCCGTCACCCCCGAGCTGCGTGACGGCCTGCTCGATCTGTGGACCGATGTCTCCAACGCCGGCGGAGCCGTCGGGTACGTGCCGCCGGTGACGCGCGAGGAGATCCGGCCCGCGCTGGTGCAGCACTTCGCGTCGATGGCCGAGGGCCGGGTCAAGCTGCTCGTCGGGCACGACGAGGAGGGGCGGGTCGCGGCGACGGCGTTCCTGACCTACAACACGCACCACCTGATGACGCACTGGCTGTGGCTGTACACGGTGATGGTGCACCCGCGGCACCAGGGGAAGGGCTACGGCCGGGACCTGCTCGGCGCCGCCGCCGACGCGGTCCGGCGCATGGACGGCATCGAGGCGATCCGGCTGACTTGTCGCGGTGGCCTCGGTCTGGAGCGGTTCTACGCGTCCTGCGGTTACAAGGAGGTCGGGCGCATCCCCGGGGCCATCCGGGTGGCGCCGGGGGACGACCGCGACGACGTCATCATGCTGCTGCCGATGGCCTGACCCCCGTGCAAGATCGGCCGTTCGGCGTGCTTCACTGGACGGTGCCCCTTTGGGTGCGTTCCGACCGTTCGAACCGGAAGAGTGGATTGAGATGCTCCGCTACACGCTGATGCGCCTCGGAGTCTTCGTGGGCTGCCTCGTGGTCGTCTGGGGCGCCGTCTACTCCGGCATCGCCCCGCGCGGCCTCGGCAACAGCAACGGCCTGTGGGTCGTGCTGCTCGCGCTGCTGATCTCCGCGCCGATCAGCTTCGTCGTCCTGCGCAAGGAGCGGGACCGGGCGTCGATCCAGGTCGCCCAGCGCGTCGACCGGATGAAGGCCAACCTGGACGCCAACCGCAGCCAGGAGGACGCGGCCGACGACGGCGCCCCGGCCCAGGGGCAGACCTCGTAAGGTCCCCGCACGCGTTCTCAGCGCCCCGTTTCCGTACATCCTCGGAAACGGGGCGCTTTGCGTTGTATGGGTGTGTGTGCGCCATCACCTGTCAAAGCCAGGCTTTGGGGTCCTCAAAGTTCAGGTGTTAAGGTCGGTGTATGAAGTCAGCAGTCGCGCCCCTTTCGCCCCCGAGCGTTCCGCTCGTGGCGCGGCTGCACGTGGATCTCTGTCGGTGCGCGTCCGCTTTCTGTCGTCCCTGACGTAACGCAACCCCCCGCCGTCTCCCACGTCAGTTCCCCCCTCGCGTCCCCCAACGGAGTCAGTCCGTGTCCTCACACACGAAGTCCTTCAAGGTGCCCTTCTGGGTCCAGATACTCGCCGGTCTCCTCCTGGGCGTGCTGCTCGGCTGGATCGCCCGCAACCAGGACGTGTCCTGGCTGGTCACGACACTGGAGAAGGTCGGCGACACCTTCATCGGGCTGCTGAAGCTCGCGGTCGCCCCGCTCGTCTTCTTCGCGATCCTGGTCTCGATCACCAACCTCAGGAAGGTCAACAACGCGGCCCGCCTGGCCTCGCGCACCCTCCTCTGGTTCATGATCACGTCGCTGATCGCGGTCAGCATCGGCCTGATCATCGGCCTGGTCACCAACCCCGGCGCCGGCACCGGCCTCACGCCCAAGGACGGCGCGAAGCCCGAGAGCACCGGCTCCTGGATCGACTTCCTGACCGGCATCGTCCCGACCGACGTCATCACGCCGTTCACCGAGCTGAACGTGCTGCAGATCGTCTTCATGGCCGCCGTCGCCGGCATCGCCGCGCTCCAGCTCGGCGAGAAGGCCCAGCCGATCCTCACCCTCAGCGAGTCGGTCCTCAGCCTGCTCCAGAAGGCACTGTGGTGGGTCATCCGGCTCGCCCCGATCGGCACGATCGGCTTGATCGGCTACGCCATCGCCACCTACGGCTGGGACCTGATCGGCAAGTACGCGACGTTCACCGCCGACATCTACGTCGGCTGCCTCATCGTGCTGTTCGGCGTCTACCCGACGCTGCTCGCGACCGTCGCCAAGGTCAACCCGATCCAGTTCTTCAAGGGCGCCTGGCCCGCGATCCAGCTGGCCTTCGTCTCCCGCTCCTCGGTCGGCACCATGCCGCTGACGCAGAAGGTCACCGAGCGGCTCGGCGTGCCGAAGGAGTACGCGTCCTTCGCGGTGCCGTTCGGCGCCACGACCAAGATGGACGGCTGCGCCGCGATCTACCCGGCCATCGCCGCGATCTTCGTCGCCCAGATCTTCGACATCCAGCTGGGCATCGGCGACTACCTGCTGATCGCGTTCGTCTCGGTGGTCGGCTCCGCCGCCACGGCCGGCCTGACCGGCGCGACGGTCATGCTGACCCTGACCCTCTCCACCCTCGGCCTGCCGATGGAGGGCGTGGGCCTGCTCCTCGCGATCGACCCGATCCTGGACATGATCCGCACCGCGACCAACGTCGCCGGGCAGGCGCTGATCCCGGTGCTGGTCTCGGCCCGCGAGAACCTCCTCGACCGTGACGCCTACGCCACGGCCGACGGCTCCTCCCTGGACGACCCGTTCGACCAGGAGCCCCGCGACAAGACCGAGCCGGTCCCCGCGGCCGCCTGACGGACCGATCGGTCCCGGTCACAGACGGGCCCCCTCGGCGGTCCTTCCCCGGTTTCCCGGGCGAGGGCCGCCCAGGGGGCCCGTACGCTAAGCGGTATGGGTGCCGTGAAGACCAAGCGGATGCCGCGCGCGGTCCGTGAGCAGCAGATGCTGGACGCCGCCGTGCGGATCTTCGGCCAACGGGGCTACATGGCCGCGTCGATGGACGAGATCGCCGAACTGGCCGGAGTGTCCAAGCCGTTGGTCTACCTGTACCTCAACTCCAAGGAAGACCTCTTCACCGCCTGCATCCGCCGGGAGGCGGGCGCCCTCGTCGAGGCGGTACGGGCCGGGGTCCGCCGCGACCTGCCCGCCGACCGGCAACTGTGGGAGGGCCTCGGCGCCTTCTTCACCCACACCGGCGAGAACCCCGACGCCTGGTCGGTCCTGCACCTCCAGGCGCGCACCCACGGCGAGCCGTTCGCGGCCGAGGTCACCGCGATGCGCGAGGAGATCGTCGTCTTCGTGACGCAGCTGATCCTCGCCGGCGCCCGTGAGGCCCACCGCGACCCGGACCTGCCCGAGCGCGAGGTCGCGGGTCTCGCCGAGGCCCTGGTCGGCGCCGCCGAGTCGCTCGCCGCCTGGGCCAACGCCACCCCGGGCGTCACCGCCCGCCAGGCCGCGGCCACGCTGATGAACTTCGCCTGGGCCGGTCTCGGCGACCTCATGGCGGGACGGCCCTGGGCGCCCCCGGAGGAGCAGCCGGGGCAGCCTCACACCGGGTAGACGTCGCCCGTCACATGGACCCGGTCCCGGCCGCCGCGCAGCTCGAACCGGCCGTCCCGTTCCGCGTACGTCACCTCGCCGGGCAACAGGACCGGCGCCCGGAACTCCGCGCGCAGACGGCAGGACTCCGGGACGCCGTGCGCGGCGAGGCAGCGGGCCACGGTCCACATGCCGTGGGCGATGGCCCGGGGGAAGCCGAACAGCCGGGCCGTGAGCGGGTGCAGATGGATCGGGTTGCGGTCCCCGGAGGCGGTCCCGTAGCGACGCCCGACGTCCCCGGCCAGCCGCCACCGCGCCGCCTCGGGCAGCGGCTCGCGCGCCTCCGCCTCCCGGGGAGCGGCGACCGGCTCCCGCGTGCGGTGCCGGGCCAGGTAGGTGCTCCTGGACTCCCACACGAGGTCCCCGCCGCCGCGCACCTCGGTGACGACCGTGGCCTCCGTACCGCGCCGGTGGGGGGCCGGCCCCTCGATGTGCACGGAGAGTTCGTAGGTGCCGCTCGCCGGCATCCGTGCGTGCCGGGTGACGGTGATCGACGTATGGACGAGGCCGAGCAGCGGCAGCGGGAAGCCCCGGCCGCTCATCAGCCGCATGGCCAGGGGGAATCCGAGCACGTGCGGATACGTCACCGGCAGCGCGTCCTCCCCGGTCGGGAACCCGCAGACCCGTTCGTACGCCGCGAGCCGCGCGAGGTCGACGCGCAGGCCGGGCAGGACGAGCCGGGTGCGGGGGAACTCCCCGCCGGAGCCGGGGCGCCCTGCGGGCCCCCTTCAACCGCGCCGGCTCCGGCGGGGACGTCCCCGGTACCCCGCTCGCCCTTCCCGGCCTCCGCGCCGACCTCCCTAGCCGCCCGGCTGCTGAACCCGCCCCCCGC
>NZ_JAIGQA010000055.1:0-40890 GCF_019733245.1 Streptomyces sp. WAC04114 | reverse complement strand
CCAGAGGAGTTCCGACCAGGTGGGAGTGCGTTGTGAAGGGGGCGGGGTGGGGGGTACGGCGGTGGTCATGGGTGCGGGTGTGTTGTGGCTGGTCGCGCCCACGCGGCGGTAGCCGCATATCGAAGGCTGCCCCGCGCCCCTAGGTACGTACGGCTGAGCCCGGTTGACACGGACCACGTCGGTGAGGGAAGGGTCGCCTTCAGGGGCCGGAGTCTCCTTGATGCTGGTCGCCGCGTGGCCTGTGCCCTGCGGCTCATCCAGCCCGACCAGCCATGGCAACGACCACTCCCAGGTCTGCTCCACGCCCAGCTCGCGCAGCAAGCCCGGGCCGTCCGCCGTCGGCGGTGTCAGTGTCGCCGGTATTCCGAACAGCTCCAGGCCCAGGCTCAGCGCGCGCAGCACCATGCCCGTTTCGATGGCCACCAGGGAGCCCCGGAACCACTGGTACGCCAGGGGGATCGCGGTGTAGCGGCCGGTCAGGGCGATACGGGTGGGGGCGCCGGTGCCGGGGCCCGTGAGGGTGTGGCGGGCCGGTTCCAGCAGGCGCCAGTCGCGGCCGTCCCCCACGAAGGCGTGCACCGGGAACAGGCAGCGCGGTGAGGCGTAGGGGCGGTGTTCGTTGTAGGGGTTCTCCGGTTCGCGGCGCAGGGGAGCGAACGTGGTGGTCAGGGCGTGGGCCAGGGCGTCCGGTGAGGCCGGGCCGCCCGGGGCCGGGACCTGCGGGTACGGGAGAGCCGACAGACGGTCCGTCGTGCCCGGCGGCAGCAGGGTCGCCGGGCCTGCCGGGCGTGGGGGCGGGGGCGGCACATGGGAGTCGGGCGGCGGTGTGGCCGCCCAGGTCCACGGCGGTGGCTCCGGGGCGTCGTCGCCCGCGCCGTAGGCGTACCAGAGGGGCTCGCGGGCGATGCTGTTGTCGCCCTCGGGGCCCGGCAGGTCGACCGGGGCGCGCCGCGTCCACGGCTCGGCGGGGGCCGTCACGGGAACGGGTGCGGGTCGTAGGGGATCGCCCCGTGCTCCTGGCCCGTGCCGCGCAGGGCGGCGCGCAGCCGGGGCAGTCCGTCCAGGCGCTGCTGGGCGTGGCCGAAGCACATCGGCACGATGCCGGGGACGACGGCACGGGCGACCGCGATACCGGCGTCGGAGTGCTCCCGGCTGGTCTGGTCGACGATGACGATCCGGTCCAGGCCCGCGTCGGCGAAGAGCGAGGCGACGTATTGCAGGGTGCCGCGCACGTCGCCGCCGGCCGCACGCTCCAGCCGTCCCGGCCAGTCCGGGAACGCCTCCTCCAGTGTGACGGCCGGGCCCCCGAGTCCCGCCAGGGCGCGGTCGCGGGTCTCGGGGATGGAGGAGAAGCGGACGTGGTCCTCCAGCTCCTCCACCAGCCACGGGTCCTCGACCATGCGTTCCACCTGCTCGCGCGTCCAGTCGACCGGGTTGGTGACGAGCTGGGCGACCTCGCGCAGCGCCCCGCGGATCGCGGACTCGGGCTCGGCGCCCGACCCCGCGGAGGAGAAGGTCGCCGGGAAGGGGTTCTTCTCGTTCACGGCGATCACCCACACCACCGGCAGTCCGATGTCCCGGGTGGCGACCAGGAGATGGACGTCGTAACCACGGGCCCGGATCAGCTCGACCATGGCCCGGCTGGTGGGGTCGGTGAGCGTGCCGACCGGGATGTGGGGGAGCGGTTCGGCCCGGTACCAGGACGTCAGGAAGGCGTCCCGCTCCGCCAGTTCGAACAGGGAGTGCAGGGCGGCCTCTTCGTGGTTGGCGCCGACCGCGCAGCCGCTGGAGCAGTCGAAGAAGTAGTGCCGGCGGTTCGCGGCCCCGGCCACGCGCGCCGCGCGCCGGTCCCGGCGGAAGGCGTACTCGTACTGGTAGAAGGCGTGGTCGGCCGGGACCAGCAGGGGAGTGCCGTCGGCCAGATCGTGGCCCCAGGCCCAGTCCATGGCCGTGTCGGCGGTGAACGGCGTGGCCCTGCTCGTCGGGTGGGCGAGCTGCTCGGCGGTGTAGCGGCCGAGGCTGCCCGGGTCGACGGCCCGTTCGGCGACCTCGCGGTACGAGCGGCCGGTCAGCAGGGGGATGTCGTAGGGGTAGCCGCCGAGCCGCTCGTACGCCTCCAGGACGGCGACCGGTTCGGTCTCCGTGAACGTACGGGCCCTGCCGTGGCCCATCGCCGGGGCGTCGGCGACGACGGCCATGCTCATCGCGAACGGGGCGTGCGACTCGCGCAGGATCGCGCGGACCGGCCCGAAACGGTCGTCGACGAGCCGGTCCCGCAGGAAGCCGGGCTCGACGAGCCGGCTCGCCGCGGTGCGGGTGGCGTCCCCGGGCACGGCGGGCCGGGAGCGCAGGGTGCGGGGTGCCGGGGGCTCGGCCGCCACCAGGTCCTCGGGAGAGAGGCCGCAGGCCGGGCAGTGGAAGCTGCGGGCGATGCGGTGCCGACGGGTGCCGCGGACCGTCACCGAGTAGGCCTCGCCCGGCGCGAGGGGGTGGGTGGCCAGATGGTGGAGGCCGCTGCGCAGGAGTTCGGGCAGGAGGGGCGCGGGCGCTGCCGGGACGCGGGTGGCCTGGGTGAGGTCGCCCACGAGCGGGTGGTCGAGGACGGTGCGTTCGCGCACCTCGGCGCAGGCGGCGCAGCCGGAGGTGGTGCCGGGCACCCACAGGGGGCCCACCATGACCTCGTCGTCGTGGACCCGCACGGACAGGTGCGGGCCCGTAGCCCCGGTGACGCGGTCGCGTTCCCAGTGCAGGTCCCAGCCGAGGTTGACGGAGACGGTGGCCCCGGTGGCGCGGGCCAGGGGCGCGAGGGCGGGCAGCCAGTCGTCGTACGCCCCCACCGGCAGGGCGGGACCGGCCAGCACAGCGATCGACGGCTCAGTGGTCGACGGCTCGGCGGCCAACGGTTCAGTGGTCGGCATCGGTGGCCTCCTCGGCGGTCGTGGGGATGGCGGCGTCGGCGGTCACCGGGCCGTGCCAGAAGGGGAGTTCGCCGAGCACCGGGTCGGTGCGGAGGGCGTGCCCCTCGTGGACGGCGCGGGCCGTGAACTGCGCGCGCAGCGCCGCCCGGGCCGTGTCGTCCACGGTCAGCAGGGCGTCCGTGGAGAGCCGGCCGGCCGTGCCGCCGCTCTGCGCGACGGCCAGTGCCGTGCACAGCGCGGCGTACGTCGCCTCCACGGCGGTCGGGCCCCAGCCGGCGCCGAGCGGACGACCGCCGACGGTGACCTCGGCCAGCGGCCAGCCGATCCCGGCGTACCGGGAGACGGCGAGGGCCGGTTCGGTGCCGCCGAGCAGCGCCCGCAACTCGTCGGCGATGCGGTGGCCTTCGGCGTGCAGCGGGGCGTCGGTTTCGAGGACGTCCCTTTCCAGCCGGGCGAGTTGGCGCAGGGCGCCGTCCAGCAGCCAGTGTTCGCGGGTGAGGCCCGCCGCCGGGGTGCCGGACGTGTCGGTGACGCGGTCGCGCAGGGCGGCCAGTGCGGCGGCGATGGTCGCCGTCTCCTGGTGGGCGGCCCACGCGGTGACCGTGCCCGTGCGATCCGCCCGGTGCTCCGCGGCGCGCAGGGCGAGGGGCATCTGCGGCAGGTCCTCGCCCTGCGCGGAGGCGAAGAGGCCGGTCCAGCGGGCGGTGAGCACACCGGCGGCGTCCAGCGCGTCCTCGGGGGCGGGGAGGGGGTCGGCGGGGGCGCCGGCGAGACGGACGGCGACCGCTTCGCTCACGGGGGCGCCCGTGACGGTGACGCGGTCGGCCGTCAGATCGGGGCCGTGCACGACGTGTGCCTCCCCGGGCTCCGCGACACCCGTGAGGGTGTCGGTCAGGAGCTGTGCGGCGAGGGCTCCCGCGAGGGAGTGGGCGATCGGTCCGGCCGCCGGTTCGACGCCCTCGGCGTCCGCCCAGGCCCTGGCCCGGTCCCGGAAGACCTCCCAGGCGCCGGGTGCGACTCCCACGGGCCCGACCAGCACCGGCCCGGGCCCGAGCAGCACGGGCACGTGCAGCGTGCCGTCCTCCTCGGTCCACGTCCGGTCACCGTCGAGGAACTCGACGACGACCCTGGGCACGCCCTCGGTCGTCACAGGCGCCGTCACCGCCGGGACGCCGACGGGAGTTGTGGCACCGTGTCCGTTCACCGTCGGGGCGCCGACGGGGGTTCGTGTACCGGTCCGGTCCACCGCCGGGTCGCCGACGGGAGCTCTTCTACCGGTTCCATCCACCGCCGGGGCGCCGACGGGGGTTCGCGTACCGGTTCCGTTCACCGCCGGGTCGCCGACGGGAGTTGTGGCACCGTGTCCGTCCACCGCCGGGGCGCCGACGGGAGTTCGCGTACCGGTTCCGTTCACCGCCGGGTCGCCGACGGGAGTCACAGGGTGGTGCACCGCCGGGTCGCCGGCGGGAGTCAGGGAATGGCGCACCGCCGGGCCGCCGGCGGGGAACAACGCCCTGGAGCCGCCTGCCGATCCGCTCCTGCCGGACAGCAGGGCGGGGTCCGCGTACATCGCGGGGTCGCAGACCGGGACCAGGGGTGTCGGCGGTGTCTCCAAGACGGCCGTCGCCGTCACGTCGGCCACGCCCGCCCGGCGCAGGCCGCGCAGAGCCGGAGCCGTCGCCGTCGCCGGGCCGTGCAGCCGCACCCGGGCCCGGCGCAGACGGGCGAACGCGGCGTACGGGTCGTCGAGGCGGGCGGTGAGGCGGGCCAGCGTCTCGGCGTGCCGGGTGGCCAGCTCGGCCGGCGGCTCCGGCTCGGTGAGCGCGGCATGGTCGAGCAGCAGGCCGTTCTCCCGGAGCTTGCCGAGCAGATGCCGTACGGCGGGCCGGGCCCGCTCGGTGCCGAACTCGGCGACCAGCGCGTCCTCCGTCGTCCCCGCCCGCAGCAGCGGCACGCAGCCGTCCGCCACCGCGTACAGCAGTTCCGAGCCGCGCAGCACGAACTGCCCGCGCGTCCCGCTGAAGTAGACGCCCCCGGGCACGGGCGCGTAGTGCAGCCCGGGCCGGGCCACGAGGGGCTCGGCACCCGGGGCCGTCCGCGCCGGGGGCCTCTCGGCATCGGTCACGGTCATGACCGGACTCCTTCCGCTGCCCCGCCGTCGGCCGGGTGATACTCGAAACGGCCTCCGGCCTCACGCGCCACCTCGAGCACCCACTCCGTGGCGTGTGTGCCGTCGGTGACGCCGGGCAGGGCCTCTTCCAGATAGCTCGTGCCGGCGCCGCGGCGCTCCAGCATCCGCGGCAGGACCCGCACCGCCAGCGCGCTGGACAGGTCGACGTACTGCGGCTTCTGCGCCAGGCGCTTGGACTGGATGTCGGGGGCGCCGACCGAGAGCGGGCCCTCGTCCTCCGGCGCCGACTTGATGACGACCTCCTCGGGCACGCCGTGGCGGGAGCGCCAGGCGGTCAGTCCGAGGAGCCGCTCGTGCTCGTCGGGCCCGGCGGCGACGGCCGTGTCCAGTTCGGCACCGCCGTACCAGCGGCGGCGCCCGATGAGGACGTCGCCGACGGCCATGCGCGGAGCGACGCGGGTGTGCCTGCCGTCCCACGGGGTCGACGCGTGCCAGGAGTTGGGCAGACTGTTGAAGAGCCGGCCGCTGATGACCAGGCCGGAGGCGACCGACAGCGGCGGGGGGAACAGGCCCGGGTGGCCGGTGCCCAGCGGCAGCACCCGCAGCGGGGCGCCGTCGGAGTCCTCGACGCGCAGCGTGTCGGTCTCCGGGTCGTGCGCCAGGCGCAGCGTGAACCAGTCCTCGGCCGTGAGGCCGCCCGGCAGCACCGGCGTGTGCGCGTTGACGTTGAGGCGGTGCAGGCCCAGGTCCTCGGTGATGCGGATGCCGTCATGGCCGTAGAAGCGGTTCAGACGGTCGGCCAGGCGGGGCAGGGCGCGGCCGCCCTGGCGGCGGTCGGCCTCCAGGAAGCGCGCGTACAGCATGCCGTGGCCCGGCAGTCCGTCGTTGAGGACGAGCCGGTCGCCGGCCTGCTGGAGCAGTACGCCGTAGATCAGCGGGTCGCTGCGGAAGCGGTCGGGCAGTGCCCGGGTCAGCTCGGCGACGTCCGCCGCGGTGAGCCGCAGGGTGTCCTCACCGGCCTGGGCCGTCTTGGTGAGGAGGGCGTGCACCTCCTCGGACAGCTCGCGGCGCAGCAGGTACATGCGCTCCAGGCAGCCGTCCGCCGGCCCGATGCCGGACAGCGCGGCGGCCTGGCCGGTGCCCTCGGGCCCGTACACGGCGGCCATCGCGGCGGCCCGCCGGGAGACTTCCCCGACGATGAACGCCGCGTGCTCGGCCAGCGGCACGTTCGCCCCGGCCCCGAACCGCTCCACGAACGCGGCGGTCATCAGGACCCGTACGTCGTGCAGCCAGTCGAAGACGGTCAGGAGCTCCACCGCGGGGCCGAGGTCGGCCAGCGGGGCGTGCCAGTCGGAGGCCGCCACCTTGAGCGGCGGCATGACGTAGTCCTCCTCGACCGTGATGTGCGCCGGGCGGCCCGCCGCCTGGCTGAACCGGCCGAGGTCGCCGCGCAGTCCGGCCAGCAGCGCGCCCCGCTCGGCGGCCGGGGCCTCGGTCACCCGAGGTAGCCCGGCGCGCACCCGCGTCGCCAACTCCCGTACCTCGGGCGGCTGCTCGGCGTCGGGCAGAGTCAGCAGGTCGTCGTAGTCGCCCGCGGCGGACTCCTCCTCGGGCCTGCCGAACGTGCACAGCACGCCCTGGTGCAGGGCCTGCCGTACGCGTCGCTCGGCCTCATCCGCGGGGCAGCCGGCCCGGGCGGCGACATGCGCGACGACCGCCGGGAACCTGCGCGGTCCCATCGACAGCGCGTCGAGCAGATCGCCCACGGGCCCGTCGAGCGGGACGGCGAGCCGGTGCATGCCCTGCTCGGAGAACTTCAGGAAGAACAGTTTGCCCGTCTCCGGGTCGGGGGCCGAGGTTGGCGGCATCCCCACCCAGAGCGCGCTCAGGTCGGTGTCGTCGGTGGGCAGGCCGCCGAGGACGTAGTGGAGCATGACCCGGTCCAGGCCGGGCACGGCCCGCGCGCCGGTGAAGGGCACGTCGCCGGGGCGGACGGCCTCCGGGTCGCCGGCTGGGGCCGGTTCGGCGATGCCCACCGCGGTGAACCGGGAGAGCGGGCTGGTGCGCACCATCGCCCGGGTCACGTACTGGATCAGGCCGCGCTCCGACTTGCGGGTGCGGGCCGACACCTTGCCCGGGCCCTCCACCGCGGCCCGGTAGCGCTCGGCCTCCTGGTGCACCTCGGGGGCGATCAGCGCGAGGGAGCGCAGCAGGTCGCCGTCGCCCAGCAGTCCGGCCAGCACGGCGCGTTCGCGGTCGGCCGCGGCCGGATAGCCCTCGGCGATCGTGGCGCGCAGCCGCTCCCGCCCGTTCCAGGCGGCCAGCCAGCGGGCCACCGACGGGGTCGCTTCGAGGCTCTCCGGCGTCTTCTTGGGGGCGCGGCCGTTGTGGATGGCGCGGCGCAGGGCGATGAGCTCGCGCCGCTCGGCGTCCGAGTCGGCGGCGCCGATCCGCTCGTACAGCTCCTGCGAGCAGACCTCGGCGGCCTCCGCCAACTCCTCCTCGGCCGCTGCGAGTTCCCCGAGCAGGCGGCGCTGCTCCGGGTCGGCGAGGCGGGCCCTGCGCAGCGGGTTGACGCGCAGGAACCACTGGGGTTCGGGGCTGGTCATCGCGGGGCTCCCGTCGGTTCCGTGGCGGTGAGGCGCTCCCGCCAGCTGCTGCCGAGCACCTCGTCGACGGTCTCGGCGAGTGCGAAGCACATGTAGTAGCGCTGCATCGGCGAGACCGTGAGCAGGGGCAGCTGCTGGTAGAAGAGGTTCGTCAGCAGGCGGTAAGCGGCGAAGAACGGGGACGGGGTGCTGATCGCCCCCGAGCCGTGCACGGTCCGGTGGAAGTCGGTGTCGGGCTGCTCGCCGCGCGGCACCACCGTCTCCGCTCCGGGCGGGCCCATCCGGCTGCGGTCGACGCCGTCGGTGACGGAGTCGAGCAGGTCGGGGGTGAGCGCGCCGGTGGCGACCGCGTGGTCCAGGACCCCGGCGCCGTAGGCGAACGCCGTGCGCCACTGGGCCGCCGCCGGCGACACCGCGCCGTTCAGGCGCTGTTCGACGACCTCCCGGATGCGGGCGCCCTCCTTGGCGAGACGCTCCCGGAAGACCGGACGCATGTCCTTGCGCGGAGCCGCCCAGGCGAGGAAGGCCTCCACGTGCGAGCGGGGCGAGAACACCCCGTAGGCCGGGCCCAGGGCATGGGTGTCGACGAGGGCGGCGAACGCCTCCGCGAGGCGGACCGTGCCGCTGCCCGGCTCCTCGGCCATCCCCTCGATCATCGTCAGCACCGGCGTCGCGAGGGCGCCGTACACGACCGTGCGCAGGGCGTCGAGGCGCGGCTCCCGGGAGCGCAGCGCGGGATCGCCGGGCGTGACGCGCAGTACGGTGCCGTGCTCACGCAGCGGCAGGTACGGCGGCTCCACCGCTTCGAGGCGGCCGAACTCGCGGGCCTGGCCCAGGTACACCTCCTCGGTCAGCGCCCGGGCCGGGTCGAGGGGGCCGGCGTCCAGCGCGGCCTCGACCGCCGCCCAGTCGACGGCGCCGCCCGGCGGCAGCGCGGCGGCCGGGGCGAGCACGTCGACGTGCGGTCCGTGCAGCCAGCCGCGCCGCACCTGCACGCCGGGCACGCCCCGCTCGCCCAGTTCGCGGGCGACCGGGACGACGTGCCGGGCCAGCCAGGCCGGTGTCACCGGCATCCGGGTATGGAGTCGCACCCCCGTCAGGCCGGCGGAATCCGGCCTCACGGCAATGCGCTCCGGAGCGTGAACCCCCATGTCCTTTCACCTTCCGAGAAGAGCCGCAATGAATTCGTGAACCTGAATCCCATGATTGGCGCCGGGAATTCGAGCCGGAAGGGAAAAAGGTCCGACGCTTACATACGTCATCGTTTCCGTGACGTCCGACTACGGGCCAGGATGACGGAATCTTGCCTTCCGCTTCGAGGGTGCCCGTGGGCTGGTCCGAGGGTTCCCGTGAACTGGCCAAAAACCGCCAAGAAGGCAGGGTGGGCAGGTGTATTCTCCGCGAGTGACATCTACGTCCCCCACAACGCCCCCCACCCCGTCCGCCACGGACGCCGAGTGCCTCGCCCTCACCCGCAACCTGCGCCGCCGAGGCGTGGCCGTGCTCTCCGTGTTCGGCCTCATGTGGGCCGTGGCGGCGGCCTCCGGGACCGGCTCGGCGACGGATGTCGCGCCGCTCACCATCGAGGTGGCGGCGCTGCTGATCACCGCGGCGGCGATCTACCTGGGGTACCGCAAGGGCGCCGCGCCCTCGCCCCGGATGGTGGACCTTCCGGCCAACTGGGCGCGCGGCGTGGGCATCGTCAACACCGTCGAGCTGGCGGCCATCTTCGCCGTCATCGCCGCCTCCAACGCCGCGGGCCGGCCCGAGGCCATCCCCGCGGGCATCGCCCTCGTCGTGGGCCTGCACTTCTTCCCGCTCGCCCGGCTGTACGACCAGTGGCAGTACCGGTGGACGGCGTCGCTGCTGTCCGTGGTCGCGGTCGCCGGGTTCGTGCTCGTCGCGGCCGGCGTCGCGAGCGAGACCGTGCGGATCGTGGTGGGCCTGGGCAGCGCGGTGGTGCTGTGGGCCTCGTCGTACCACCTGGCCCTGCGCGGCTGACCTCCCCTCGAACGCCGAACGCCGAACGCCGAACGCAAGGATGTGCCCGACCGGCCGAGGCCGGGCAGGCGCATCCTTGATGCGTTCAGGCCGTGGTGCTCAGGCCGTGACGCCGGTTCAGCAGGCCGAGCAGGTGCTGGACGAGGAGGACGAGGTGCCGATCGAGCCGCTGGAGGCGCCCATCTCCGGCAGGGCGACGCCGTCGGTGACCTCGAGGGTCTCCAGCTCGTCCGCGTCGAAGCCCTCGAACGCCTTGTCCGCGTCCTGGTTCTTGATGTCCTTGGCGGTCATGTCGAAATCCTTCCGAAGATCCGGGGTGAGTGGTTCAGCAGGCCGAGCAGGTGCTGGACGAGGAGGACGAGGTGCCGATCGAGCCGCTGGAGGCGCCCATCTCCGGCAGGGCGACGCCGTCGGTGACCTCGAGGGTCTCCAGCTCGTCCGCGTCGAAGCCCTCGAACGCCTTGTCCGCGTCCTGGTTCTTGATGTCCTTGGCGGTCATGTCGAAATCCTTCCGAAGATCCGGGGTGAGTGGTTCAGCAGGCCGAGCAGGTGCTGGACGAGGAGGACGAGGTGCCGATCGAGCCGCTGGAGGCGCCCATCTCCGGCAGGGCGACGCCGTCGGTGACCTCGAGGGTCTCCAGCTCGTCCGCGTCGAAGCCCTCGAACGCCTTGTCCGCGTCCTGGTTCTTGATGTCCTTGGCGGTCATGTCGCATTCCTTTCGTCGAGGCCGTCGATTCCGTCACCGGAAATGCCGGCCGTGAATTCCTGGTCGCCTTCCGGGATTTGTTCCTTTCCCGTCCGGCTCTGACATCCATATTGCTCGGGCACTCACCCCGACGCCAGGGTTCGCGACCGCCGGCTGACATTTATCACGGGGCGGATGACTTTTCGCCGACGCCCTGCTTTCCGGGGCCGTCGAGCGGAATTGCCCAGTCAGGGCTGTTCACCATGTGCCATTCCTCGCCCGGGTCCGCGGGCAGCTCGGTGCCGCCGGCCGGCGTACCCAGCAGGAAGTCACCCACCGAGGACTCCCGGAGGTAGTCCAGGCCCAGCACGCGGGCCGAGAGGTCGGCGTCGCCGTTGCCCAGGCCGCAGGGCGCCAGGCCCATCGCCGTGGCCACCAGGTACATGGTCTGGTAGAGCACCCCGGTGTGCCGCAGCGTCGTCGCGTAGGCCATCGCCCGGTACTTCCACGCCATCCGCTGGAACCGCGAGGTCACCGTGAAGAGCACGTCAGGATGGACGTCGAAGCCCACCGAGCGGGACGCCACCCCCAGCAGTGCCCGCCGGTCCGCCTCCTCCGCGCTGACCAGGACCAGGCGGTGCGCGTAGGAGTCGTAGTGGTAGACGCCCGGCTCCAGTCCGTCGCAGCGCAACACCGTGACGTACAGCTCCAGTTCGTACAGGGAGCCGCCGCTCGGGTACGGCCGTGAGACGACCTCGTCCTCACCGGGGGAGTCCGCGCCCGGGGTGCGGTGGACGCGCACGCGCTGCACCCGGTACAGGAACTCGCCCAGCTCGCGCGCCGTCAACGCCCGCTCCCCGAAGGCGCGGTGGGAGCGACGAGACTCGATGGCGGCGGTCAGCGACGGGTCGGCGGCGTCGAGGTCGGCGCGGCGCGGGCGGTACAGCTCGGTCGCCGGGCCGGGCGGCGCGGGCTTCACGGCGGGCAGCGGGTCGATCTCGCCCCGGTAGGGGTAGACGGCTCCGAAGACACCGTCGTGGCGCCCGGAGCGGATCCGCGAGTGGAACAGCAGATCGTGGAAGTCCCACTGCCGCAGCACCGGTTCGCAGTCGGAGGCGAACGTGCCGTCCGGGCCGGCGACCTCGGCGAAGCCCAGACCGACCAGGTGGGCCAGGACGTCCAGGGTCTCCGCCTCGCTCAGCCCCGTGACCTCCCCGGCGCTCCCCGCCCGGCCCGGCTGCCCCAGGGCGGCGGCGAGCTCTCGCGCCGCCCGGTCGACCAGCACCGCGCGGAACTTCACCAGCGGTGACTCCAGCACGAGCACACCCTCGCGCGAACGGCAGAACGCGAACCGGGAGAGGCGCACGCGGTCGACCGCGGCCACCTCCGCGAGCCGGTGCCCGGCATCCCGCGCGGTCGGCTCCAGCCGCAGCAACTCCCGGCGCAGCGGCGGCTCGTCACGCGTCAGCACGCTGTACGCCAGCAGTTGCCCGGCCCGCTCCAGCAGGGCGTCGGCCCGCTCCCGGCCGGCCGAGTCGAGACCCTCGTACAACTCCTCCCGCGGCAGCGGTCCCTCGGCCAGCCGGAGCAGGACCGTACGCAACGGGCCGCGCACCGGGCGCAGGACGAGGGAGGTGACGGGGCCCCGCAACAGCGCGGTGTGCGTGCCGTCGTCGAACGTCACCCGCACATCGGTGCGCAGCGCCCGGGCGGCGGACCCGGGGGGCTTCTCGGTGATCGCTTTCGTGCCTGCGGGATTCATCGGGCCTCCGGTGCTCGACTCGCGTGGGCGGACCTGTCGAAATCCACTCTGCGGCCCGCTACACCGGCTCCCCCCGCACCGGCCGCACCGAATGACAGTCGCCATTCCCGCTCGTGACCGGGGTCATGGAATGCATGACAGATGACAGGGGCGGACTTCAATCGCTCGGACATTCGGCACTCGACGCGCATGCTCGGAACACGAATTCTCCCCGCACCTCACCGACAGAGAAGGAAAACTTCGTGTTCAGTCGTCGACATGCGATACGTCTCGGCCTCACCACCGGCGCCGTCGGCGCGGTCGGCGCGGCGGGCGGGGTCTTCCGGACGCTCACCGCCGGACAACCGGCCGCGGCCGCCGGACAGTCCGCCGCGGCCGCCGGAGCGGCGGCCGGGAAGGCCGCACCGGCCGGCGCGGCAGCCGCCCCGGTCGAACCCTTCTCGCTGCCCCTGACGACCCCGCCGGTCCTGGCCCCCTACCGCCGCACCAAGACCGCCGACTTCTACCGGGTCACCATGCGCCGCGCCGGCGTGGAGATCCTGCCGGGCACCCGCACCGACGCGCTGACCTACAACGGCTCGTTCACGGGCCCCACCATCCGCGCCCGCACCGGCCGCACCACCGTCGTCCAGCAGGTCAACGCGCTGGACATGCCGACCTCGGTGCACCTGCACGGCGGCAACAACCCGGTGGCCCACGACGGCGGAATGATGGACACCATCGCCCCCGGCCGCAAGCGCACCTACGTCTACGAGAACAAGCAGCCCGGCGCCACCCTGTGGACGCACGACCACGCCCACCACATGGAGTCCGAGCACGTCTACCGGGGCCTGTCGGGCCTGTACCTGCTGCGCGACCCCGCCGAGGACCGCCTCGGCCTGCCGTCCGGGAAGTACGACATCCCGCTGGTACTGCGCGACGCGCACTTCGACGCGGGCGCGCAGATGGTCTACACGATGGACGACGCGGAGAACCGCACGACCATCCTGGTCAACGGCCGCCCCTGGCCGTACCTGAAGGTCGAGGCCCGCAAGTACCGCTTCCGGCTGGTCAACTCCTGCAACCTGCGCATCTTCATCCTCGCGCTGTCCGACGGCTCGGCCACCCAGCACCCCGTACAGCAGATCGGCACCGACGGCGGCCTGCTCGCCGCGCCCGCCGAGACGCCCGTACTGGTGCTGTCGCCGGGGGAGCGCATCGACTTCGTCGTCGACTTCTCGAAGTACGCCCCCGGCACCAAGCTCACCCTCGCCAACATGCTGGGCCCCGGCCCGACCGAACTCGTCGGCCAGGTCATGCGGTTCGACATCGGCGAGCGCACCGCCGACACCAGCAGAGTGCCGGACACCCTCGCCACGCTGCCGGCACTGCCCAAGCCGACCGTGGAGCGCGGCTTCGAGCTCTCCATGGACGAGCCCGGCTCCGGCGGCCACCAGGCCTACATCAACGGCAAGACCTTCGACCCCGACCGCATCGACACCAACATCCAGTGGGGCAGCACCGAGGTGTGGACGGTCACCAACAAGAGCGCCACCGTCCCGCACAACTTCCATACGCACCTGGTGCAGTTCCGCATTCTCGAACGGGACGGTCAGCCGCCCTATCCGGCGGAGACCGGCTGGAAGGACACCGTGCTGCTCTTCCCCGGCCAGACGGCGAAACTCCAGCTCACCTTCGATTCACATCGCGGTGTCTATCCGTACCACTGCCACATGATCGACCACAGCGCCATGGGAATGATGGCGCAGATGAAGATCGCCTGATTCCCGGAAACGTTCCCCATAAGAGGCGTCTGGCGGTTTCCGGAAACGCTCCTGATCAATTGATTGAGAGGAGGACCATGACCACCGAAGCCACTCCCCGCCCCTATGCGCGCCGCGTCCTCGCGGCCCTGGGCAGGGACCCGACCCGCATCGTCCTGCACCGGCCGGAACGGGCGGTGACAGCAGGCGAGTTGCGCGCGTCCGTCCTGGGCAGCGCGGCGCTCCTGCACTCCCACGGCGTCCGACCCGGCACCACCGTCGCCGTCCTGACCGGCCCCAACCACCCGCTGATGCTCAGCGCCCGCTACGCCGTCCATCTGCTCGGCGCCACCTCCGTCTACGTCCGCTCGATGAACCCGCGCACGGACACCGAGACCTTCTCGGTCGCCACCCAGACCGGGCTCCTGCGTGACCTCGGGGTGTCGCTGCTGCTCGTGGACGACACGGACGAGGAGAGCACGGCCCGCGGCCGATGGCTGGCGCGGCGCAGGCCCGGCCTGACCGTGCGGGCGATCCCGCGCACGGCGGACGGGCACGACAGCGTGCCACCGGTCCCGCCGCCGCGCCCCGACGACCTGGCCGTCGTCGACTTCACCAGCGGCAGCACCGGCCGGCCCAAGATGGTCGCCCAGCGCTACGGCACCCGCGAACACCTCGTCCACCGGCTGGCCTCCGGCCTCGACCCCCGCGGCCCGGCAACCCTGCTGTCGGTCACACCGGTCAGCCACACGACGGCACCCATGGCCGACGCCGTGCTGTGCTCAGGCGGCACGATCGTCCTGCACGACGAGTTCGACGCCGACGCGACCCTGACGGCCATCGCCGAACTGGGCGTGACGGACGTCTACTTGGCGGTGCCCCACCTGTACCGCCTGCTCGACCACCCGCTGGTAGCGTCGTTCGACCTGTCCTCGCTGCGCCGCATCACCTACAGCGGCACTCCGGCCGCCCCCGAGCGGGTCCGGCAGGCCGTCCGGGTCTTCGGCGACGTCCTCATCCAGGTGTACGGCACCACGGAGGCGGGCGGCATCAGCAGTCTCACCCCGCTCGACCACCGTGAGCCCGAACTGCTGGGCTCGGCCGGCCGGCCCTTCCCCTGGGTGCGGGTGGAGATCCGGGCAGCGGATTCCGGCGCCCCGCTGGGCCGCGGCCGGACCGGCGAGATCTGGGTCAACTCGCCCACCGTGTCCGCCGGTTACCTCGACGACCCGGAGCTGACCCGGGCGACCTACCGGGACGGCTGGCTGCGCACCGGCGACCTGGGCCACTGGGACCGCTACGGCTACCTCCGGCTCGACGGCCGGGTCGGCGACGTCATCAAGCACGGCGGCCTCAAGCTCGACCCGGCCGCCATCGAGGCGGCACTGCTCCAGCATCCGCAGGTGCGGCAGGCGGCGGTGTTCGGCGTACGCGACGAGGACCTGGTCGAGCAGGTCCACGCCGCCGTCGAACTCCACTCCGGCGCCGGCCACACCTCCTGCGACCTGCGCGGCTACGTCGCCGCGACGCTCACCCCGGAACACGCCCCGGTCGGCGTCTCGGTCTGGCCCGAGCTCCCGCTGACGCCGTCCGGCAAACCGGACCGGGCCAGATTGCGAGAGGTCACCGCACCGGTGCGGACCCGGCCCGGTGGGTCGGTGCCGCCGCCGGTACGGACTCGGCCCGGTGGGTCGGTGCCGTCCGCCGAGCCGCGCGGCAGCGGTCCGTCCGCCGAGCCGCGCGGCAGCGGTCCGTCCGCCGAGCCGCGCGGCAGCGGTCCGTCGGCCGAGCAGCGCGGCACCGGTCCGTCCGCCGAGCCGCGCGGCACCGGTCCGCCCGACCCCGGCGGCTCCGCCGGACCAGACGCCCGCCGGGCCACCGATCGGCGTACGCGTACCGATCCGCGCAACAGAAAGGGCACCCCATGACCGCATTCGGCCACTTCGCCAGGTCACTGAGGCTGCGGCGGCTCTACCGCCACAGCACGGCAGGCCTGATGATCACCCCTCTCGACCACTCGATCAGCGACGGGCCCGTCGCCCCCAAGGGCACCAGCCTCGACCACCTCGCCGGGCAGCTCGCCGCCGGCGGCGCGGACGCGGTCGTCGTGCACAAGGGCAGCGTCCGGCACATCAGCCCGGAGCGGTTCGCCGCGATGTCGCTGATCATCCATCTCAACGCGTCCACCAGCCAGGCGCTCGACCCCGACGCCAAGTACGTGGTGACGCAGGTCGAGGAGGCCCTCCGGCTCGGCGCGGACGCGGTGAGCGTCCACGTCAACGTCGGCTCGGACGACGAGCGGCAGCAGATCGGCGACCTCGGACGGATCGCCGACGCCTGCGACCGGTGGAACCTGCCGCTGCTCGCCATGGTGTACCCGCGCGGACCCCGGGTCACCGACCCGCGCGACCCGGACCTGGTGGCGCACGCCGTCACCGTCGCCTCCGACCTGGGCGCGGACCTGGTCAAGACCGTCTTCCTCGGCTCGACCGCGGAGATGCTCGACCTGACCGCGGCCTGCCCGGTGCCCGTCCTCGTCGCGGGCGGTCCCGCGATGCCCACCGAGGAGGACGTGCTGGCCTACGTCCGGGCGGCCCTGGCCGGCGGCGCGGGCGGGGTGGCGATGGGCCGCAACATCTTCCAGGCCTCCGACCCCCGTCAGCTCGCCGCCAAGGTCGCCCGGCTGATCCACCACTTCCCGGAGCAGCACTTCGCCCCGCTGGCCTTCCCGGCCGACGCACACCGGGCCGAGCGGCTGACCCCCGATCACCTGGACGCCCCGGCCCACCTCGGCGCGCCCGGCTCCACGCTCGACGACACCACGCACCACCTCTCCGACCCTTCGCACTCCTCACACCCGACAGGAGGTCCGCATCATGACGGACGCAAAACTGTGCTGGCTTGACATCCGCGGAGCCGGCACCGCCACCCAGGCCGTCCTCGAAGAGGCCCTGCACCAGCGCATCGACGGCATCGTCGCCGCCGACCCGGCCGCCTTCGCAGGTCTGCCGCCCACCGTCCGCAAGGTCCTGCTCTTCGAGGACGGGCTCGACGGCGTCCCCGCCGACCTCGGCACCGCCGACCTGGTCGTCGTCCCGGGCCCCCGCGAGGAGCGGGCCGCGCTCCAGGAGGCGCACCCGGACGTCGAGTTCGGCCGCTACGTGGAGATCGTCGACGCCGACACCCTGGAGGACGCCTGCCTCGCGGCCCGCCTGGAGCCGTGGAGCGTGCTCGACTTCCGCGACCCCACCAAGATCCCGCTGGAGATCGTGATCGCCGCCGCCACCGGCGCCCCCGGCTCCATCATCACCACCGCGTCCAACACCGAGGAGGCCGAGATCGTCTACGGCGTCCTGGAACTGGGCTCGGACGGCGTCCTGATGCGGGCCAACACCGTCGGCGACGCCACCGCCCTGCGCACCGCCGCCAGCGCCCGCGGCGGCGAGATCGACCTGGTCGAACTCACCGTCACGCGCACCACGCACATCGGCATGGGGGAGCGGGCCTGCGTCGACACCACGACCCACTTCCGCAAGGACGAGGGCATCCTGGTCGGCTCGCACTCCAAGGGCATGGTGCTGTGCGTCAGCGAGACCCACCCCCTGCCGTACATGCCGACCCGCCCCTTCCGGGTCAACGCCGGCGCCCTGCACTCGTACACCGTGTCGCAGGCCGGCCGCACCCACTACCTCAGCGAACTCCACGCCGGCAGCAAGGTGCTGGCCGTCGACGTCAAGGGCCGTACCCGGCCCGTCAGCGTCGGCCGCGTCAAGATCGAGACCCGTCCGCTGATCTCCATCGACGCGGTCGCCCCGAGCGGGCAGACGGTCAACCTGATCCTCCAGGACGACTGGCACGTCCGCGTCCTCGGCCCGAACGCCGCCGTCCTCAACTCCACGGAGCTGAAGCCCGGCGACACGATCCTCGGGCACCTGCCCACGGCCGACCGCCACGTCGGCTACCCCATCGACGAGTTCTGCCTGGAGAAGTGACCCCGGCACCTCACCGCACACCCACCGCCGCAGCGACCGCACCAGCCCGCCCGGCGCTCGCACGACACCAACGCCCCGCCCCGGCACCCCTCGTGCCGGGGCCGGCGCGCGCTCGCCCACAACCTGCGCCACCCACACGGCCCGTGCCGCCCACACGGCCCGTGCCGCCCACACGGCCCGTGCCGCCCACACGGCCCGTGCCGCCCACACGGCGGGCGCCGCCCACACGGCGGGCGCCGCCCACACGGTCGGCGTCGCCCATACGGCCCGCGCCGCTGGCACCACCCGCACCACCCGCGGCGCCCACGGGGCTCGCACCGGCGCCGCCGCCCGCAGCGCCCGCACAGGGCGCGCCGCCCGTACAGGGCGCGCCCCCCGCACCGACCGCGCGGCCCGCACCGACCGCGCGGCCCGCACCGACCGCGCGGCCCGCACCGCCACCGTCCGCACCGCTGTCGCCGCCCCCACCACCGTCCGCACCGCTGCCGCCGCCCGCACCACTGTCTCCTCCGGCACTGCTGTCGCCGCCCACGCCGACCTCACAGCAGCCCGTGTTCCCCGGCGATCCGCGCCGCGTCGAAGCGGTTGCGACCGCCGAGCTTCTTGATCGCGGCGGACGTCAGGTTCCGCACCGTGCCCGCCGCCAGATACAGCTCGCCCGCGATCTCCTTCACCGTCGCCCCGCCGGCCGTCAGTCGCAGCACGTCCATCTCCCGGGTGCTCAAAGACAGTTCACCGACCGAGACGGGCCGCAGCAGCGACGGGTCGACGGTCAGGCAGCCGCCCGCGACACCCATCAGCGTCGTGACGAGCTGAGGCAGCCGGGCGTTCTTCGGCACGACACCCAGCGCGCCGGCCGCCACGGCCCGGTCCACCACCGACGACGTCGCCGCCCCGACCATCAGCGCCACCCCGCACCGGGGATGCCGGCTGCGCACGTCGGTGGCGACACGCAGCGCCTTCCCGCCCATCGTGGACTCGCCGAGCAGCAGCACCGTGGGCCGGTGCCGCTCCACGGCCGGCTGCACGGAGTCGTACGACGTGGCCAGGCCGACGACCTCCAGCCCGTCGACGCCGTTGAGCGTCTCGGCGAAGGCCTCCAGCACGAGTTGGTGATCACCAGCGAGGACTATGCGAATCGACATGCTCGACCCCCGTACGGCAGGACTAAGGCAAAGACTCTGAAAAACATGACAAGTGGTGTCCGTCAGCTGGAGGGGGTGCGCCACCGCTCGTGCAGTCGCACCAGCCGCTCCACCACCGCCTGGGCCGCCTCCTCCAGGCCGATGCCCTCGTGGCCCACGTCGACCTCGATGTGCTCGGCGCCGGCCGGCAGGGAAGCCGCGACGACACCCGACAGCACGCGGAACGCCGGGGCCAGTTCTACGCCTCCGCTTGCGGACGGCACGACCACGACACTGGCGGTGACCGGGCCGAGGTCGGCGGCGATCTGGCCGGTCAGCGCGCCGAAGCTCTCCGGCCGTTCCACATCGGCCTGATACGGCAGTGCGACCAGCCCGATTCCGGCCAGTTCCTTGCACAGGAACGCCGCGTTCGTGGCGGCGTCGTCGTCGCGCCCCGGGTGCCCGGCGCCGACCACGGCGACAGCGGCGCCCAGCGCGCACAGCTGACTGGTGACCCGCCGACCGACGCCGGTGGTGGCGTCTACGACGAGGACGACACAGCCCTGCAACGGCGGTGGTACATGTGCGACTGTGTGCGACACCGGAACTCCTGAGCGGGTAACGTGGCCAATATGTGAACGATCTACGGGGGATCTTCGCCCGACCTGCGAAGGCTCCCCCGAGTCGCGCCTCCGCTCTCGAGCCGGCGCGGCGGTCCGGTCCAGACATGCGGTTCACATGTGGTTCAAGGGGGAGACGCCACGTGGACGACGTATCGCCGCTCGATCAGCAAACCCTCGCGGTGTACCGCGCGATCCTGTTCCACAAGCAGCATGATCCGGACAAGCTCGCCGAGCTCCTCGACATCGGTCCAGACGATGTGCACGCGGCGCTCACGCGACTGTCGGACCTGTCCCTGCTCGCTCCGTCGGGCGACTCACCCGGCTCACTGCGCGCGGTGAACCCCTCGCTCGGCCTGAAGGTGCTGCTCCAGCGGGAACAGGACGAACTGGTCTGGCGGCAGCAGCGCATCGAGCAGAACCGGGCGGCACTCGCCGCGCTCGCCGCCGAGTACACGGCGTCGGGCGGATCCGGCTCGGACGGCACCGAGCAGCTCGACAACGTCGACGAGATCCGCATCCGGCTGGAGGCCCTCGCCGAGTCGTGCCAGCAGGAGTCCCTCGTCTTCCACCCCGTCGGCGGGCTGACCAAGGAGGCCATCGAGGCGTCCCGGCCGCTGAACGAGCGGGCGCTCGCCCGGGGCGTACGGTTCCGCTCGATCTACCTCGACAGCGCCGTCAACGACCGGGTGACGAGGTCCCACGCGCAGTGGATGGCGGAACACAACAGCGAGATCCGCACGTCGCCGACCCTGCCGATGCGACTGCTGATCATCGACACGACCGCGGCCATCGTGGCCAACCTGCCCGGCCAGACGGGCCCCGCGGCGCTGATGTTCCACAGCCGGCCGGTGGTGCTCGCCATGCGGGCCCTGTTCGAGGCCTACTGGGAACACGCGACGCCGTTCCATCAGCACCCCTCACCCGACGACGACCCGCAGGGCCTCACCCCGCAGGAGCGCAAGCTCCTCCAACTCCTCGCCACCGGCCTCACCGACGAGGCGGTGGCCCGGGCCCTCGGCATCGGCGTCCGAACCGAACGCCGCATCATGGCCGAGCTGATGGAGCGCCTGGGTGCCTCCAGCCGCTTCGAGGCGGGGGTCCAGGCGGCCCGCCGCCAGTGGATCTGACGGCGGCTCATGTCCTGGGTGGTGGGCAGAGGGGCCGGGTGCGGCAGTGTCGTTGATGCACCGGCACCCGGCGTCCTGGTCGCCGAAACCGTCGTGGTCGCGGAGATCACCGCTCGCCCACCGGACCGGGCTGCCAGGTGAAGTCGTCGGGGCCCTCGGCGGGCGACTGGTGCCAGGTGAAGTCGTCGCGGTTGTGGAGCGGGTTCGGCGTCCAGGTGAAGTCGTCGCCGCCCAGGGGCAGCGGCGTCCAGGTGAAGTCGTCGGGCGTGCCCGGCAGGTGCGGCAGCACGATGTCGCCCGGGATCCCGGCCCGCGCGGTGACGGCCGAGCCGGACCCCTGCTGGTCGGCGGCCTGAGCCGGCGCGGCCCAGGCGAGCGTGGCGAGCACGGCCGATCCGACGGCGACGGCGGCGGCGGCGGAACAACGCTTGGTGATGCGGATCATTTCTGGTCTCCGTTCCCTGCGTGAGTCAGGACTTTTGCGACGATGCGCATGGAGCCAGTGGTGCTTCAGCTCCCCCGGACCGTTCCGCGTTCCCCGCGCTTCCCGGCCGCTGAGAAGAGAGAACCATCCCGCCGACCCCGCTGTCCGCGTCCGGCCACGCCAGGAAGCTGCCTGGCAGGGAGTTGCACTCCGGGGCCCCGACACGGGCTTGTCCTGTTCGCAGGTCGTCGACGGAAATCCCGGGCCGGGAAGGAAGCGTCAACTCTCCCTCCCCGAACCGGGATTCCTGGGCCGACTACGTGGGTCGCCCGGGTCAGTCACCGACCCGAGGCAGCAGCGAGACGACCGTGCTGCCGTTGCGGGCGACGAGCGCATCCCCGTAGAGCAGGAGTTGGGGCGAGCCCCCGAACGCGGGCCGCGCCTTGCCCAGGTCGACGTGATCGCGCCAGACCTGCTTGCCCGTGCGCAGATCGAGGCCGGAGAGGTCCCCGGTCGGGCTGAAGAAGTACACGACCCCCTGCCCCGCCGACACCACGGGCGACGGAAGGCTCTGCATCGTGTCCTGGCCGGGCAACGTGACGCCCACCGGGCGGGTCCACAGGGTCTGGCCCGTGGTCAGCGAGTAGGCGGAGGCCTTGCCCTGCCAGGACACGGAGATCAGACGATCACCGACGACACTGGAGGTGGCCGGCGTCCCCACGGTCCGATAGGGACGCGAGACCCGCTCCCCCGAGCCGCTGACGGTGGTCAGCCGCAGATCCTTGCCACCCGCGCCACCCGCACCCTGCGCTGCGATCAGCACCATCCGGTCCCCGGTGGTCCCCATGAGCTGCTGCCCGCCGGGGAGGGTCGCGATCTTCGTGGCGCTCCCGTCGGCGGGATCGAGCCGGAGCACCTCGGTGGCGTCCGGCTTCTCGACGTCCGGCAGGCATGCGAGGTACGGCACTCCGCTCAGCACGGCCCGCTGACACACGGTGCCCTTCTCCCAGGTGTGGCGCCACTTCTCCTTGCCGGTCAGCGGATCGAGCGCCGACGCCGTGCGCACCGACGGGGTGTTTGCCAGTACCGCGCCGTCGATGAGCATGGCGGCCTGGGCCGTGCGGTCGTCCTGCGGCATCTCGACCTTCCACAGCACGTCGCCGGTGTCGGCGTCCATCGCCATCAGATCGGTGCCCCCGGCGTAGTCACCGTCCGGCCCATTCGCGGCGGTGTGATTGCGGTAGGCGTACACCACCCCGTCACGCACCGCGAACGGGTGGTCGATGCCGTCGCCCTCACGGTTGACCTCGACGGTCCACAGCCGCTTGCCGGTGTTGGCGTCGATCTTCACGGCGTCGTACGCGGACCCGCTGCAGTACAGCGCGGAACCGTCCACCAGACACCCCCGCTCGCTGGCGCCCGGGCCGCTGCTCCGCCACGGCTCCCAGCCCTCCGGCGGAGTCGCGGGCGAGGCCGCCGGCCGCACGGGCCGATCGTGCCCGGTGCCGCCCCCGCCAAAGCCGAACACCGCCCCCACGCTGATCGCGGCAACGGCGACCGCCGCCCCCGCGGCCTGCGAGAAACGCCGCCGGCTGCGCCGCCGCACCACCTGCTCCACCAGGTTCCCGGGCGCCCGCACCCGGTCCAGGGCGACCGTGTTCAGCGTCTGGCGGACCTTCTCCTCCACGCGCTCCGTCGTCATCGCTGGACCTCCTTCGGCGTGTAGTTGAGCGGCTGGACCCGTTCCGGGGGCCCTTCGGGGCCGAGCTCCGGCACGAGCGCCCGGAGCTTGGCGAGCGACCGGTGCGCCGTACTGCGGACCGTGCCGATCGGGCATCCCAGCAGCGCCGCGACCTCGGCCTCCGGCAGGTCCTCGAAGTAGCGCAGCACCACCACGGCCCGCTGCCGCTTCGACAGCCGGCCGAGCGCCGCCCACAGCGCGACCCGCAACTCCGATTCCGACCCGGCATCAGCGCCGGTCTCCGACTCGGGCAGCACGGGCACGGTCGTCTCCGCACGATGCCTGCGCAGCCGCCAGCGGTTGACCTGCTGGCGATACATCACCTGCCGCACGTAGGCCTCGTGCTGCTCGATGCGCGCCCACCGCCCGTAGGCCTTCATCAGCGCAATCTGCAGCAGATCCTCCGCGGCGTGCCGGTCCCCGCCGGTGAGCAGCACCGCGAGCCGCAGCAACGCGGTGGACCGCATCGCCACGAACTCCCGGAACTCGTCATGACTCGAGGCCTCCATCGACCCTCCCCTTCTCGAACCATCACGACGTGATGAGAGGCCCGCGGCTATCCCTCACCGGACGAGATTGTTCGGCCGCACCCACGAAACGACCTTGGCACCGGCCGGTTCACCCGTCGCCGGATGTGCCGGGACGTGGATCGGCGGCCCGGATACGGTCGTTCAGCCCGGCGAAGGACACGGGTGGACCGCCCGCCGCGCGAACCGTGCCCAGACCGCCGCTGCCCGAGCCCAGGGCGGCGACCATCGGGCGAAGGGGGGACGGGCATGCTGCTCCATGGGGCGCAGTCCGCCGGCGGGCGAGTGACAAACTGTTGCCGATGAGCGACTACTGCCTGTGGCTCGCCGCGATACCGCGGCCCCTCTCCGAGGCCGACGCGCGGGTCTACTGGAACCTCAAGGAACCGACCCCAGGCCTCACCGAAGCGCTGGCCGATGCGGCGTACTTCTACGTCGGCTCCTGGCAGGAGAAGCACCTGTCCGAGCGCCCTCAGTCGGGGCGCAGCCCGGCGGTGCGCCTGTTCGACTGGCTGTTCCTGCGAGGCACCATCGACGACTACCGGGCTCCTGCGCTCAACCCCCGACTCCGCGACGAACTGACCGCCCTCTACCGGCCCCGCCCCGACGACCTGCCGTCCGAGTCCGTGGCAGCCCATGAACTGGAGCGCTTTCTGGCCGGGCACATGTCCTGGCACCTGCTCCCGGAGGAGACGCCGCGAGAACGGCACAACTGAGTACCTGTACCGATGCGCGGAACCGGCCGCCACACCACGCTGACCGCATGCACTTGGTGGAGCGTCACCCGCGGACGGGACGGCAGTGGGCATGAGCCGGACGAACAGGCCTTCAACCGGCCGCCAGATCGGCGTCAGCCTGGCGCTGCTCGTCATCGACTTCATGCTCATCGCCTGGTCGGTGTACGCCGTCGGGATCGCGGGTTGGGCCGACAGCTACGAAAGCGACGGCGTCGTCCCGACGAGCGCGTCGCGAGCGGCGTCACAGGCACTGTGGCTTCTGTGCGGCGGCGCGCTACTGACGGGCGGCGGCCTCCTGGCCCTGGGGTGGCGCATCCCCGGCACCGTGCAACTGCTGGTCCTCGGCGGCGGGGCGGTACTGGTCTCTTCACTGGCTGCCGGTGGATAGCGCTCGGCTGCTACCGCCGGGACAGGACGCGCAGTCGGGACCTCCAACTCGGCAGCCAATGCATGACGACCACCGTCGCAACGAAGCTGCCGAGCGTCACGAGGAAGGCCCCCGGATAGAGATGGTTCACCCAACAGGGCTGCCGCTCACTGCGGCACGGGCCCGAGGCTCCCGACTCTTCCAACTGCTGCTGGGCGCCGAACGCCTCATCACCGATGATCCTCTCGACGCCGCCAGGGCAGCTCTCGGCGGACCAACGCCTGAGCGAACGGCTCCCCGGTGGCCCGGGCATAGGCCATCCGCTCGCGCACTTCGCTGAGGCTGCGCGGACGGTAACCGGGCCCGCCGCAGCAGCTCTTGTGGAAGCGCACACCGGCGTGCAGCAGCACGGAGAGGGTGCGCCAGGCGGCGGTGTCCCGCCTCTTGGGCGCCGCGAAGGCGGAGCCGACGTGGATCAGAGGTTCGGCGCAGCGCGGACAGACCCGCTCGTGGTCGTGATGGCCGGGGTAGGGCTGCTTGTACGAGGCCCGGCAAGGCAGGCATACGTACGAGGTCTTCGCGTGGGCCATGTGGCCAGGTTAGAGCCATCACAGGACCGGGCTCGAAGGAATTTCGGCGAGGTCATTTCGGCAAGGTCAGGGAAGCCGACCGTCCTCGGTTCGGTGAGCGGTTGTCGTACCTGTAGGTACGCCCCTCGGGGGATCAGCTGCGGCGCATTGTGGCTCATGTCGCCTGAACGTGGCTCAGTCCTACAATCATGGCGGAAATTGGGGCGCTTCAGGATCAGCCGTCGGCAACTCCGGGCAGCGAGTTGCCTCCCGCTGGGCTCCGGACATCCGGATGAGAACGAGGGGGATGGCCATATGGCCCATTACCGAAGGTGGCTGATCGCAAGCGTAAGCGCGGTCCTCCTGGCGACAGGCTGCACTGATTCCGGGCGGGATACGGACTCGCAGACGTACGGCTCAGCGGCTGGTACCACCGGTGGAGACGTGCCGCTGGACGACAACGACGAAAGCGGTGGCAAAACCGACGAAGGCATCCAGCCGGAGCAGTCGGCCATTACCGGCGGGCAAACCGACGGGCAAACCGGCGGGGAAACCGGCGGGCAAACCGGCGGGGAAACCGGCGGGGAAACGGACGGACTGAATCCGGACGAGGCCTGGATGGCGGAGACCGAGGACGCCGTGGCCGTGGTGGACCGCTTCTGGAGGTCGCACTGGAACGACCACTTCACCGGGGCGTACCAGTCGCCGTCGGTCTTCGGAGCGTACGTGGCCGGCACCCCTGAAGCTCCCAGTTGCGGAGGCGAGCCGGCCGCCCCACAGAACGCCTTCTACTGCACTCAGGGAGACTTCATCGCCTGGGATGCCGCGCTGATGCGGGACGGCTATGCCCAGGGCGACTCGTGGGTCTACCTGGTGGTTGCCCATGAATGGGCCCATGCCGTACAACGCCGTGTTCTCGGACTGAAAGCGGTGGCCGCCGAGTTGCAGGCGGACTGTCTGGCGGGAGCAACCCTCTTCGGCTCCGAAGACCTCGTTTTCGAGCAAGGGGACGGGGACGAACTGGCGCAGGCCCTCGCCGCCCTCGCCGACGAGACGCCCTGGACCAGCTCCGAGGACCACGGTGACGCCGAGCAACGCACCTCGGCGTTCAGCACCGGAGGCAGCGACGGCATCGGCGCATGCCTGCCCGACTGACAGGAACCGTGGGGGAGTTCCCTGCACCAACGGGACGATCCGAGGAGATCATGGCCAACACTCCCGATGGAGAACCTGACGGACAGCCGGGTGCGTTGAGGCGGGCGTGGAGAGACCACCCGGCGACCATCATCGCTGCACTCATCACCCTGGCCGGTGCCCTCATGGCTGCGGTTGTCCAAAGTGTGAACGCGGACAACTCGCAGGAAAAGCAGACTGACGATTCCGTCCATTCAGAAACACCGGTCGACCGCTCGTCCCTTCCCGCGCCCGCGCCGGATCAACGGGATTCGGCGACACGATGGAGAGGGCCCGTCACCCTCCCACTGAGCCTCAATGTCACCTCGGACGTCGGCGCCGAACTGGACGGAAAGAGCCCGGGAAAGCTGGTAGGAGTAGACGACGACCTGCGGGGGGACTACAGCACGACCCCGGCCGTCATCGTGATGAGCGGTCGTGCCGCGGAAACGGGCAAGGACCTGGACGACCTCGATCCGGCGACCTGCGAGGACAAGCTGCCCGCTCTGCCGGGTGACCCGCCCACCATCAGCGCCTACCGAGAAGGAACCTACTGCTTCGCCACATCTTCCGGCGAAATCGGGGCCTTCAGGGTCACGTCGCACCTAGCCATCTCTGACATTCCCAGCTCACTCGCCGTGCAGGTGGTCCTGTGGGAATGAGACAGGAACCGAGCAGGACAGAGGCAAGTGCCCCGACCGGGTGACGTTCAGCTGGTTCGACATCGGTGACCAGCAGGGCACCCCTATGGTGCGTCTCGCTCTTGCACACTCAGCTCACCGAGGAGTCGACGCAGCATGGCGACACCGCAGGATCAGCAGCCGGCCCAGGCGTACGGACAGCCGCCGGTGATCATCATCAACAACAACAGCTCCGCGGCGGCGTCCGCCGCAGCGGTAATCGGCGGGGCGGGCCCGAGGCGGCGGCGTCAGTCGCTGTGGGCCCACTTCTGGCTCTTCATGTTCACCGCGGGCATCGGCAACGTCTTCTACGCGATGCACGTGAGCCGCTGGAACCGGGACCGAGGTCTCTGATACCCCGACCGATGCGCCCTGCCCGCCCGGGAGCTGCCGGGCCCCATGCGCTTCATCAGCTCCCTAGCGCTGGTGTCGCGCCCGGCCCGGGCCCGTCCGCTGCCCGCGGCCCCTCCTACTCCAGGTGGTCGCGCACGACGTCGAGGAACGCCCTCCGGCTCGGACGTATGTATGCCCAGACCTTCTCGTCCTGCGGTTCTCCCGGGTCGCCGGGGCCCTTTCTGATCACGTCCTGGACGTCATACGCCAGACGACGCGCCGCCTCGTTCACCTCGGTCGCGCACAGCATGTGAATCGTCTTCTGCGCCACCCACATTCTGTCGATGGACTGTTTTGCCCGTGCCTGCCACTGCTCGTCAGCCAGCCTGTGGTGATGGCGGTCCACAGCAACCCGTTCGGCTTCTTGCACTGCGGACAGGAAGTCGACGAGGTGGGTGACGCGTTCGTTGCGACGCGCCTCGGCGCGCTCACGAGCGCTCCGCCGCACTTCGGCCCGCTCCGCCGCGCGTCCCAACGAGTACTGAGTCAATGTGGACACGAGGCCGCCGAGCACAACGCCGAGGAACGGCAAAAGGGTTGTCGATGTCACAACTCACTGTGGCACTCACGCGTCCGGTTTCGTGCTTCTTCTGGATATGTCGTGCACTGCCCTCCTGCGGTGGTGTATTCAAGTTCTCGGTCGGCGCTTCGACATGACCGGGTCCCCTTCCCGCTGCTCCTGCTCGGCGCGCTGGTCGCCGGCCCGGCACTTCCCCGACCCGTTCCTGTGTCGCCTACGGCTTCGGATGCGAACCTCCCTTAGGCTCACTTCGCCACATATGACCCCTGATCAGCGAAGGACAGGACAGCGGGAATCAACCGTGAGCGGCTCAACAGAACGCTGACGTTCTGGCTGCGTCCTGCGTTCGTGCTGCGCGTCATCAACCGGTTCCAGAAGATCGCGGGCTTCGACCGCTCGATGGCTCTGGCCTCCGGTGCGTTGACCGCACTCATCCCGCTTGTAGTGCTGAGCGGTGCCATCTTCGGCACAGAGGCCGCAGACCGGATCATCAACCGCTACGGGCTCGCCGGTGAAGGTGCTGAGGCCGTCCGGGCGGTGTTCTCAGAAGAGGCCACGAATGCCGGCGTCGGCGTCTTCGGGACGGTGTTCCTGGCGATCTCGGTGCTGAGCTTCTCCCGGACCATGCAGCGGCTCTTCGAGCAGACCTGGGAACTGAGGCCGCTCGGTGTACGCAACACGCGCAACGGCCTGTGGTGGATCTGCGCGCTCAGTTTCTACACCGCGCTGATCGGGTGGCTCTACGTGACACTGAGCGGCGGACGCTTGGGGCTGGCGGCTGCGGTGTGCGAGATTCCGGTGACCGTGGTCTTCCTCACCTGGAGCGGCTGGATCCTGTCCGCGAAGCGGCTCGCCGGGGCGGTCCTGCTCCCGTTCGCGGTCTGCGCGGCCGTCCTGGCCGCGGCCTATTCGGCAGTCGCGACCGTCTACCTGCCGCGTCTGTTCAATTCCTACGCCTCGCGCTACGGCGCGGCCGGCGCGGTCTTCGGGATGGCCTCGCTCCTCTTCGGCGCCATGCTCGTCCTCGTGGTGTCCGCGGCCCTGGGACGGGAGGTGCGGGACGAACTCGTCCGGATCCGTCAAGGTCGGCGCCCGTCCCAGGACGAGGTCCGCCGCCAGTGGGGCAACATCGTCGAGCAGACCCGGTCACGCTGGCGCGCGGTACGCAAACGGCCCCCTCACCATCAGCCCGAGATTTCCCACTGAGCCCCCGAAGAGCCAGACCTGCCGCGCCAGACCGAACGGCCAGCCTCGTCCAACCGGCCGACGCGATCTGCTCGCGCGCGAACTGTTGCGCAACCCGACCTGGCCGCTCCACGCGGCCCGCGTGCTCGGTGACGACGTCCCGTGGCCGAAGCAGTACCAGCGTGGCCGCCCACCTCATCGCTGAAGCCGTCGTCGCCCGAGCACCCGGGAATACGGCGCAAGGCAATGAGGTTTCCTCCGGTATGGGCGACCAATCCACCAATGCCGCTTTCGCCGCACCCCAGGGTGAGTCGATGCGGGCACTGCTCGCGGCCGACCGTGTCGGCACGCTGCAGCAGATATCCGCTCTGAGCCGTGAATACGAGGGGATCGTCGAGGCGAACGCACTGGTGGCCATTGACGACGAGCACGACCCGGAGGGCGCGAGCACGGCCTTCGAGCGGGCGCACGTCGCCGCCCTGCTGTCCCAGGCGCGCGAGCATCTGAACGAGCTCGATCGCGCCCTGGAACGGCTGGAGAGAGGCGACTACGGGCGCTGCGAGCAATGCGGTGAGCCGATCCCGACGGAGCGCCTAGAGGTTCGCCCGGCGGCGAAAACCTGCGTGCGCTGCGCGTCCGGAGCTCGTTGAAGGGTGCGCAGCCGAGGACGCGACACATCGCCCTGCCCCAACTCGGCGTGCGGGTAGATGCCGAGTTCCTCCGTCGGCGGCCGTCTGCCATCTGACCTTCACCCGGCCTGATCAGGAGAAGAGACGACCCGGCTCATCGGATACCGCCGACCGCACCGTCGCGGCAGGCGATCTGCTGCGCGTCGTCCGTCCGGACATAGACGCTCTCTGTCCCCCCGGCAGGATTCGAACTTGCGACACCCGCTTCAGGAATGGCATCGAATCCCTGCCGGGTGGTGCCAGACGCTGCCGAGTGGCGCTATTTCACCTGGTCAACCCCGCGCGGCTTCGTACTCCGTCCGGCTCATGATGCCTCGTACCGGACAGTCCGCTCACACATCGCGCAGCCTTCCTACTGTCCAGTAATGTGAGTGCGCACACTTTTGCCAAAACGGCGTCTCCGGCCTGCCTCCCACTCCCTGACCAGGGGTGACCTCCTCGCGGGGGTGCGGCGCATTCCGGATGACGCGGGGGAACAATTGAGACAGAACAAGCCGGTATCCCGGATCGTCACTGCCGTCCTGGCACTGGTCCTGGTCTTGACCGGAACCGTCGCCGCTGCGCCCGCACAGTCGGCCGCCGCCGCATCCAGCCCGCTCGCCTCCTGCAAGAACCTGACCCCTCTGAAGAAGATCGGCTGTGTCAGGGACGCCCTGGAGAAGAGCGCCGACGCGTCGGTGCGGGAGTGCCTGAACAAGCCACTGACCGAGCGCCCTGCCTGCCTTCAGAATCTGGTCCATCAGATAGCCGAGCGCGGTGTCACCTGGTTCCTCGTGCTGCACCTCATCCATGAGGCCCGCGACGGACAGCTCGATGCCCAGTACGCCTACGACGCCACCGTCAAGGCATACGCGGCACTGGACGACCCGTCACTGCTGCTGACGGACGAGGCGCTGCGCACGAAGTTCCTCCAGTCCGCCGCCAAGGCGGAGAAGAAGGGCAGGGCCGCCGCCGAATTCGGCCGCGAGGCGGTGAAGGTCGCCAAGTCGACCGCCAAGCTGCTCAGGGACACGATGTACCTGATCAAGGAGTTGGAGGTCGGCAAGACCTACAAGGACATCATGGGTGCCCTGGACACCATGAACGCCGGAATGGCGCAGATGAACTCCGGGCTCGACCAGATGAACGAGGGCGTGGCGGAGGTCAACGCCGGACTCAAGCAGGCGAACGCCGGCATCGCCCGCGCCAACAGCGGCATGGCCCAGATGAACAAGGGGATCAGCGAGGCGAACAAGGCCCTTGCCGAGACCAACAAGGCCGTCAAGAACATGGCCAAGGGCTTCGAGCAGCTGAACCACATCACCCCCGGCCGGATCGACTTCGACTTCTCCAACCTGGAGACCCTCTTCGGCAGCGAGAAGTCCTTCGCACAGGACGCGGCACAGCAGCGCAAGCTGTCCCTGCTGCTCGACCTCACCCCGGGGATCGGAGACGTCAAGGGAATCTGGCAGGCCATCACCGGTACGGACTCCGCCACCGGTGAGCCCCTGTCCGGCCTGGACCGCGCTGTGGGAGCGGTCGTCATTCTGCGCACGATGAAGGCCGGGTACAAAGGCGCCGACAGCCTGTACAACGCCTCCCGGCTCACCGCCGTACTGCGCACCACGGAGCAGGCCAACCCGCTCATCGACAGCCTGCGCAAGACCGGCAAGCTCCCTTCGAACTACGTGACGAAGAGCCAGGCCGCCCAGAAAGGCTGGGAACCGGGCAAGGCTCTCGGCAACCACGTGCCGGGAGGACAGATCGGCGGAGACATCTTCCGCGACCCCGCCTCCATCGGCCTGCCCACCAAGTCGGGACGTGTGTGGTACGAGGCCGATGTCGGCCTGACCAATACCATGAAGCGGTCCAAGCAGCCGGGCACGCGACTGCTCTACTCCGACGACGGCCTGCTGTACGTGACCACCGACCATTACAAGACCGTCGATTTCGTCGGCACCTACTGAAAGACCCTGGCCGTGATGACGGACGAGACAGACGGAACAAACGAAGCGCAGCCCACGGTCCCCGACGCCCTCGTCATCGATCTGACCGAGGTACGGAACGCCGAGGAACTCCAGCGGCTCCTTCAGCGGGAACTGATGTTCCCCGACTTCTACGGCCGGAACTGGAACGCCTTCTGGGACGCGATCACCGGCCTCGTCGACCTGCCGCACGAACTGACCTTCACCGGATGGGCCGCCTTCTCGGCGGTGCTCCCGGCGGAGGCCGGCAAACTGCGCGAACTCCTCGAGGACTACCTCAGCGAATACGGCCAGTACTTCGCGACCCCCCGCCGCATCCACTACCAGTAGGACCGAACCGCCCGGCGCCGATACGCCGAGGAACAGGTCGGCGACTGCCCGGACACAGGAATCGAGCACGTCCGGCGAAGCCTCCTGAGCCTCCTGAGGCGCCGGCGTACGTCGGCACTGCTCCTCCAGCACCGCGAAGGCTCAAGGCGGCCAGGTGCGACTCATACGCGACTGCTCACACAGCATCGCCACCTGGCCGCCCGTGCCTGCTTGTCGCGAGTGGCCTGGCTGACACAGCACGGGCCCCTCGCGTCGGCCTCGGCGAGAAGGGCGGGGAGGTGGTCGCCGCCGCGGCACAAGCGCTCACGCAAACGGCCCCGGACGAGGAGCCCGAGGCCGAGTAGGAGCCCTCCCCGGGGAAGAAGCCCAAGGTCAGAGCGATAACGCGTTGTGCCCCCGGCAGGATTCGAACCTGCGACATCCGCTTCAGGAGAGAGGCCGGGGCATCGGGTCGGTGACCTGCCGCTTCGCGGACCGAGCTGGTGGGCACGAACGTGATCTACGGGCGGTTGCTCGGCTGACCTGCACGGGAGCGCTGCTGGCGTCCGACCGCTCGCCGAGCCTGTCCCCGGTGTTCCCCGTGGTTCCCCGCACGATCTGGCACCCGTCTGGAACGGGCGGCCGGTGACCGACATCCACTGTTAGCCTCATACGGCTCTGACCACTACTCACCATCAAGCTACGGGGATTGAATTGAGCATCAAGCGAATCGTTCAGGGCGGAATATCCGCACTGGCCATGGGTGCTGTCGCGGTGGCCATGGTGCCGGGCTCGGCGCAGGCGGTGGACTGGGACCACGGACCGCTGTACGACAGGGGCAAGCACGCGGCGGCCTACATCGAGGAGCGCGGCGACTACCTCAGGGTCTGTGACATCAAGAGCGACGGCAAGAAGGCGTGGGTGAACGTCTTCGACTACTACAGCGGCGACCTCGTGTACAGCCTCACCGACACGAAGAACGACGGTAAGTGCAGCTACCGGGACGCCTCGGACGGCGGCAAGTACAACCTCGCGGAGAACCAGAAATTCGACGTCATAGTCTCGCATGAGCCCTCGGACAATTCGGGCTCCTACCACTTCCAGTTCCTCAACGATCACTGAGAACGCCAGTGGTGACGGGTCATCAGCGAGGCTGATGGCCCGTCGGTGCGCTCTCCGCCTCGTCCAAGAGACTCATCCTCGATGGCGTACCGGACTTCCACGCCGAAGCGCGAGCCGTCGCCCGCATGCTCCGTGATCATCTCGTGCCTGCACAGGCATGTGGGGACTGGTCGGGTAGTCCTGCCGTGCTGGAGTGTTCCTCGTGAGCGACCGCCAGCCCTACCAGGGCGCCTACGAGATGCGGGAGATCGTCAGCGCCCTGCGCCACCAGTCCCGTCGGGCATGGCGCGTAAGGCCGTCCTGCCCCCTCACGTCTTTGAGCCGACCGCCCCAGCCACAGAGGGTGTCTCCCCGCTTCATGCCCGAAGCCGCCGAGCGCGCCGCCGGACGCGGCCAGCCGGGGCGAAGCCCGGGAGGAACCCCAGTCAGTGCTGTCCGGGCCCAGTCTGTGGAGGCACTTGGGAAGGCCACGGGTTGGGTGAAGCAGCGGGGGCAGGGGGTGTTTGCCCTGACCCGAAGGGCGCTGAGCCGAAGGGCGCCGCACCAGGGGGCGTTGGTGCGAACGAGGCCGGGACGGCTGACGGCGAAGCCTCGACCGAGCGTCCCTTGCGGGCCCCCACCACGACGGAAACGCCCGCGATCTCTAGAGCGATCCCGGCCATACCGAGGAGGATCGGAGTGTGCATGCCGTCCTCGGTGCCGCAGATCTGCACCGGTTCCTGTCCTATTTTCGTGGCCCGGCACTGCCACCCTGTGGCGTCGTCCATGTCCCATAGGGCGGCATAGGCGAGTACGGCAAAGCCGGAGAGCATCAGGGCGATCTGCAAGGTGCGGGCTATCGGTGACATGGTCAGTCACCATAGCGGTCAGGGTGCGCTCTTCGGGCACTGTCACGTTGGCTGGCCGGGTGGGATGATCTTCGGGTTGATCATGGTGTGGTGGGGTCCGTGGGCGGTACGCCGCCGTCGTACAAGGGGCACCGGTACCGGTACCCGGTCGAGATCATCGCGCACTGCGTGTGGCTGTACTTCCGCTTCCCGCTGTCGCTCCGCGAGGTCGAGGAGCTGATGCTCGAGCGCGGCGTGATCGTCTCCCACGAGACCGTCCGCCGCTGGTGCGCCAAGTTCGGGCAGTCCTCGCCAACGGCCTGCGCCGCCGACAGCCCCGGCCCGGGGACAAGTGGCACTTGGACGAGGTCTTCCTCAAGAGCAACGGAGAGCAGAAGTACCTCTGGCGGGCCGCCGACGCCGACGGCAACGTGCTCGACATCCTCGTACAGAACCGGCGGGACACCGCTGCGGCCAGGCGCTTCTTCCGCACGCTGCTGACGAAGACGGGGGCAGGCCTTGCATCACCACGGACGTCTACACCCACGTCGTCCAGGACACCCGGCGCGAGGCCATGAGCCACATGGACCGGCTGCTCAGGAGGCGCCGCATCCGCGAGTGACCGCCCGCGTTGATGTCAGAAGTAGATGTCAAAGGCCCCGGACCATGATCGGTACGACTCGTTGGGCGTCTTCATGCTGTAGTGCTTCGAGGAGGGCTTGCCGAACCGGTCGTGTATGGCTGTCCGGCGTGAGAGTAACGGGTCCGGCTGAAGGCCCGCTCGACCTTCGCCAGATGGGTCGCCACTGTCGGCATCGCCTTGCCGTACTCGATCGGGTCGGTGGCCGTGGGGGGCCAGCCGACCAGGGCCTGCCTACAAGGTCAAGGCGGGTGGCAGACCATCAGCTTCGCCTTCTGGCGACCATGGCGACGCCCCCGGCCATGGAAGTCGCCTTGGAGCCGGGGGCGTCGGTGTCGATATCGGGGCGGCGATGGCGCTCTCAGTTCATCGCCGCCGGTGAGGGGTCAGCGGTGGCCGTGCCCGTGCCCGTGTCCGTGGCCGCCGCCGTGGCGGTGGTGGCCCCAGGACTCGTTGTCGATGAAGCGTCCGCGGTCGTTGCGGAGGGTGGCGGTGTCGGAGCGGTTGTCCCACACGTAGTCGCGGCGGTCCTGGTACAGGTCACTGTCGGTGTCGCGGCCGATGCCGGTGTGGATGCGCACGGTGGCGCGGCCTTCGAGGCGGTAGTGGTTGAAGGTGTAGGTCTGGCCGTCGTCGTTCCGGAGGGTCCAGCCGTCGAGGTTCACCGCGCGGCGGGCGGTGTTGGTGATCTCCACCCACTCACGGTTCAGGGAGCGGTTGGAGTGGTCGTCGCGGCCGGGGGAGTTGTACTGGACGTCCGAGATCTTCACCTTCGGCCGCTCGGGGCGGGCGTGGTCGGCGGCGGATGCCGGGAGGGTCACCACCGAGACGAGGGCGCCGGCGGTGAGTGTGGCAGCGGCGATACGGCGAGCGGTGACGGATGCGAAAGCGGACATGAGGTCCCCTTACGGTGCGGACACCCTCCCCGGCGCGGCCACCGTGGCCTTCCGGGGATGTTGGTGCGTGTGCGGTCGCGGCCGGTTGGCCGCACACACACTCTGTCCATCCAGTGAAGAAGTCGTGGGGGAAACATGGCTCCTGTTACCTGTTGTCCAACTTTCTATGACTCTCGGATGTAACGTCCACCTATCCACCTCGGGCGCGAAGTTGACGCCTTCGCAGACCCACACCCCTTGTGGGCATTGCGGTGCGAGGTCTCTTCGCCAGGTTCCACCACCCCCCAAACGGCAGGTCGTGTCACCCGAAAGTGAGTAACAGCGCAGCTCCAAGTCACCATCGCCAGCGACCCCCGACACGCAGAGGGCCAGTCCGCCGATCCAGCTCCTCCGTTCAACGAGCAGCGGCCTCACCGGTGCCGTCGGCGTCGTAGAGCGGACCAGCCCGGACGCTGCCGAAGAGGCGGGGACAGCGCCGCGCGCCCTCGTAGACCGCGAGGCGCGTGCCGGATTGTTGGGTGCGCGAGCACACGTCGACGTCATCAGCTTGGGAAGCTTGGGTCCTCCACGCTCGACAGGCGCGCTGACCTGCTGCACACCGGTGTCACGACATGTGGACGTGCTCGGTGAGTGACCGCTGTTCCCCGTGGCTCCCCGCGCTGTCTGGCACGGGTCTGGCACGGTGCTTACCGCGGCCCTGGCGGCTTGGGGACACCCTTGTCCATCAGCGCGTTGGTGAACTCGACCGCGAACCGGTGGGTTTCGGGTGACACGTCGGTGGGCTCGCCGGCGTACCAGCGGAAGGTGTCCGGGTTTCGCTCAGCCTCGTCCAACCAGTGGGCCAGGCGGTGAAGCTCCCCTTCGCTGAGCCTGGTGGCGGCCTGATGAACCCATGTCTCATCTGGACCGGTGTACGTCCCCAACGCCATAACGGCCAGCTCCACCACGTCCGGCACGAAGACGGACCGGCAAAGATCACGGGTATCAGGAGAGACCGGCATACGCCAAGGATGGCAGCCGGAGTCGCTCCCCGAGTCGTGCTGGAGATCCTCGGTCACTCCCAGATCAGCATCACGATGGACGTCTGCACCCATGTCGTCCAGGACACGCAGCGCGAGGCCACGAGTCACATGGACCGGCTGCTCAGGAGACGCCGCATCCGCGAGTGACCGCCCTCGTTGATGTCAGAAGTGGATGTCAAAGGCCCCGGACCAAGATCGGTCCGGGGCCTTTGGCTGGTGCCCCCGGCAGGATTCGAACCTGCGACACCCGCTTTAGGAGTTTTTCCTTGAGCGGAGCTGTGACCTGTGGAAACGGCGACGGTGGGGCGCCTGGCCTGGGAAACATCCCTCCGTAGTTCTCACGGGTTCGCGGGGTTTCCCGGCCTCATGTGTGCTGAATCCGTGCGCATCGTCCCCTTGCGCTGGGATCAGTCCGGGCAACCAACTGATGATTTCAATGGAGCGCGCAATATCCGGAGCTTGAGCATGCGTGTGGTCAACAGACCGCACCCGCCGGTGGCTCCCACCGGCGGGTGCGGGGCACCGCATGGGGGATGCCGTAGTCCTTCTTGAGTTGTTCGGGGATGGCGTAGTGCATGACGCGTCCGCGGGTGAGGGAGGACAGTTCGAAGACGGTGGTGAGGTGGCCGAGGCGGTCCAGGGCCCAAGCGCCGAGAGGGGAGCGGTCCTCGATGGTCTCCAGGACGCCGAGGAGGTGGGGCACGGCTTTGACGACGGTGTCCCACGGGGTGTGCGGTACGCCGAGCCAGCCGGCGCAGGTGGGGCCGATGAGGTGGCGGATCAGCGCGGAGACGATCGGGTCGAAGAAGGTGCCGGGCACGATCTCCTCGTAGAGGTCGATGAGCTGCCGGGTCAGCTGCGCGCCCTCCTCGGAAGGCCCCATGTGCCGGATCATGTACCGGTCGAGGAACTGGCGGGCCTCGTCGAGGGACTTGGGGACCGCGTCCTGGTCGACGCCGAGCAAGGCTCCGACCACCCGCCACGCGTAGTAGTAGGCTTCCGCGCCTTCCTGAGACATGTGGATGCCGAGGCGGTGCAGGCTGTCCAGCACGAGCAGGGAGAAGAACATCTGGCCGCCGATCATGTCCTCCTGGCAGATCGGCACTCCCAGCGCGTCGCCGTCCCATCGGTTCTCCCGCCGCAGGTGGTGGCGGATGGAGGCGTGCAGGAGGCGGACCTTCTGGGCGGCAGGGATGAAGCGGCCGCCTGCTTCGAAGGCGTTGGGCTGCATCAGGTAGACGGTGAACTGGCCTGTCTCCGCCATCCGTTTGGAGGGGTACTTCAGTCCGTGGGTGGCCGACAACAGCTTCGCCACGTGCGGTACGACGTAGCAGGCGGGCATGGAGGCGAAGGACAGCGCCGTGGAGATGTGCACGTTGTTGTCGATGAAGAACAGCCGGGCCTTCTCCATCTCCGACCAGTCCACCCAGGCCGGCGGGACACGGGTGGCCTCGAGGTACTCCCGCGCGACGTCGGGCAGACCGTCCGGCAGGGGAGCGCCGGTGGTGGAGACGTAGCGCATCAGGGTGTTGAACGTGCCCACCTGGCCGCGTTCGAAGAGCGTGGCGACGGTGGCGTCGGCGAGTTCGTCACCGGCCTGCCTCAGGGCGTCCATCGACGCGTCGGTGTACGTCATCGTCATGGCAGGGCTCCGTGGTGGCTGAGTTCTCAGAACTGGCGGTCCGCCGCGGAGCGGGCCATTGCGGTCAGGGCGGTGTGGGCGGAGGCCGGTACGTCCAGCTCGTCGAGAGCACCGAGCGCCTCCTCTACCCGTACGCCGATCATGTCCTCGATGCGGTCTGGTGCCCTCAGCACGCGCATCACCTCGCGGACCGTGTCCAGGGCATCCGAGTCCAGGCGGCGTCGGCCCAGCAGGGCGCGCAACCGTGCGCGGTCGTCCTTCCCGGCCAGGCGGAAGGTCTCTGCCAGCAGGGCCGTAGGCCGGTGGCCTTCCACATCGTCGGCGTTGGCCTTGCCGGTGCGCCCCGGGTCTCCGAACAGACCGAGCAGGTCGTCCCGCAGCTGGAACGCCTCGCCCAGCGGCAGTCCGTACGCGGAGTAGCCCTCGCGCAGTCGTGTGCCGGCCCCGGCCAGGGCGCCGCCGATCAGCAGAGGCTGCTCGACGGTGTACTTGGCGGTCTTGTAGCGGATCACCTTCAATGACGCATCGGTGTCCGGTCCGGCTCCGGTACGCAGGATCTCCAGGCACTCGCCCGCGATCAGCTCCCGGGCCATCACCGACCACAGGGGGCGGGCACGGGCGAGGTACGCGGCGGGCAGGCCGCTGGTGGCGAACAACTGCCCGGCCAGCGCCATCAGCAGGTCGCCCACCAGCATCGCCAGCGACCTCGCCGCCGCCGCGCCGCGCGGACGACGCCGAACGGCATCGCGCAGGGCGACGTGGGCCGTGGGGCGCCCGCGACGCAGCGGACTGTCGTCGATGAGGTCGTCGTGAACGACCGCTGCGGCGTGCACCAGCTCCATGGAGGCCGCCGCCCGCACCAGTGCGGCGCTGTCCGGCTGGCCCACCGCGCGCCAGCCCCAGTAGCAGAACGCCGCGCGCAGCCGTTTGCCATCCGCGACCGCGTTCCCCAACTGCTCGGCCACCGGGCCCAGGAGCGGATCGATCGCGGTGAACTGATCAGCTTCCTGAGCGACGAACCGGCGCAGCACCTCGTCGATGCGGCGCCTGAACGCGACCGGTTCCCACCGGTCAGTCATCATCCACGCTCTTCCGAGCCGACACGTGTCGGGCGAGGATCTCCAGGTGGGCCGGGGGCACGGCCGCGTACTGGTCCAGCACCAGGCGCCCACGCGCCGCGAGGTCGTGCTCGGCCTGCGTGGCGAGCTCCGCGGCATCCGAGCGGCGCAACAGCCTCCGAACCCCGCCGACGGCCGAACCCAGCGTGCTCACGGCCAGATCGGCCAGCCCGGCCACCAGCAGGAACGCCTGCCCGTCCAGGCTTTCGCGCGGTCCTGCTTCTCGCGTCATGCTCTTCCCCACCCCTAGCCCATCCGGGCAGCGCCGGTCACGCGCCGTCTCTTTGAGCATCGCGTCACATCGGGAGGGAGTCCGGAAGAACTCACGATCGAGTGATCACATCGATCGATCGTACGGATCGCCACTGCGGCGGCCCGCACTCGGCAGTCTGGCGCCGGGCTGGTCACTGTGGCGGTTCCGCCGCCCACGCCTGCACGGTCGCTTCGCCGTCCTCACTGCGGCAGACACCCAGCTGGCCTCCCACCCGGGCCAGGCGCTCGGACACGGCCGACACGCCCTGGTGCGTGCCCCTCCCATGAAAGATCATTTGGGCATGTGGCATCCATGTGGCAGTGGGTCATGAAAGCGGCCCCCCGTTCGAAAGGAACGGGAGGCCGTCAATCCTCCGACCTGCCACGCAGGCTGTGCCCCCGGCAGGATTCGAACCTGCGACACCCGCTTTAGGAGAGCGGTGCTCTATCCCCTGAGCTACGAAGGCAGTGGCAGTGGACGCAAGCAGCGTCGTGCCTGTGGTCTGGGAGGACCACAGGCGTCAGCGTACCGGATGTGGGTCGGGCGGGTGTGGGGGTCAGGTCAGGGGGACGTGGGTGAAGTGGGCCGCTGTGTGGAGGTCCGTCTGGATGCGGGCCGCCGTGGCCGTCAGTTCCGGGACCAGGTCCGTCACGCACTCGCTCGGGGTGCGGCGGCTCGCGTGCATCGCCGTGTTCAGGGCCGCCACCACCCGGCCCGAGCTGTCGCGGATCGGGACCGCGATCGAGCGGAGGCCCTCTTCCAGTTCCTCGTCCACCAGGGCGTAGCCCTGCGTGCGGACCGAGGTCAGGGCCTGCGCCAGCGTCTGCTTGTCCGTGATCGTGTGGGCGGTGAGCGCCGGGAGGTCCTCGGCACCCCGGACTCCCTCGGGCGCGTCCGCCAGCAGCACCCTGCCCAGTGCCGTCGCGTACGCCGGCAGTCGCGTGCCGACCGTGATGTTCACGCTCATCACCCGGGCCGTCGCCGCCCGGGCCGTGTACTGGATCTCCTCGCCGGAGTCCGACAGCACCGCCAGTGACGTCGACTCGTGGATGCGGGACGTCAGGTCGGCCAGGTGGGGCTGGGCGATCTCGGGGAGGGACGTGCGGGACAGGGGAGGGAAGCCGAGGGAGAGGACCCGGGGGGTGAGCGAGAAAGTGCGGCCCGCCGCGGCCACCAGGCCCAGGTGCTCATAGGTGATCAGGGCCCGGCGAGCCGTCGCCCGGGCCAGGCCCGTCGCCCGGGACACCTCCGTGAGGGTCAGCTCCGGCCTGCCCTCGCCGAAGGCCGTGAGGACCGTCAGGCCGCGGGCCAGGGACTCGATGAACTCGCGACCCAGCTGCTGCTTGGACGCCCCGGTCCACAGGGCCAGGTCCGACG
>NZ_JAIGQA010000054.1:0-41125 GCF_019733245.1 Streptomyces sp. WAC04114 | reverse complement strand
GGGCGGGATAGGCGTAGCCGATCCCGGTGATCTGCCCCAGGGCCTTGCGTTGGACGGGCGGGGCCATGTCGGCGAACGCCGAGACCAGGGCGCGGGCGGCGCGCAGCAGCGGATTGCGCGCGCGGGCCAGACGGACCAGTCCGCCACTGCTGCGCAGCACCGCCCTGCCGACCGGGTGGCGCTCTGCCTCGTAGCTGTCGAGGAGCCCTTCGGGCGCCCGGCCCTGCACGGCCGCGGCCAGCTTCCAGCCCAGGTTGGCGGCATCCTGGAGACCGGTGTTCATGCCCTGCCCGCCGGCCGGTGAGTGGATGTGCGCGGCGTCCCCGGCGAGGAAGACCCGCCCGACCCGGTAGTGCGGTGCCTGGCGCTCGTCACTGTGGAAACGGGAGAGCCAGCGGGCGTCGTGCATGCCGTAGTCGGTGCCGAGGGCGCGGCGGGTGATCTCCTTGACCTCGTCGAGGTCGAGCGGAGCGTCGTCGGAAACCTCGTTGCGGCGGTTCCAGCCCATGACCCGGTACCAGCCGTCGCCGAAAGAGGCGATCATCGCGAAGGCGTCGCCGCGGCCGTTGACGGTGAGGACGCCCTCGGGCTTCTCGGCCAGCCGGACATCGGCCAGGATCAGCGACTTGATGACGGAGACACCGGGGAAGTCCAGACCGATCGCCTCCCGCACGGCGCTCCGGTGACCGTCGGCGCCGATGACGTAGGCCGCCCGGCGGGTGACGACCGCTCCGTCCACGCCGCGCACGTCGAGGTCGACCCCCTCGTCGTCCTGCCGCAACCCCACGACCTCGCTCTCGTACGCGAACTCGACCCCGGCCTCCTGGGCCCGCCGCTCCAGGAGCCGCTCAACCTCGTACTGCGGGGTGATGAGCAGGAACGGAAAGCGCGAGGGCAGCGTGCTCAGATCAAGAGAGAGGCGGCGGAAGAGCCGCAGGCCGGTGATGGTGTCGCCGGTGGTGAGGAGTTCGTCGGCGAGGCCGCGGGCGTCGAGCTGCTCCAGCGTGCGGGCATGCACTCCGAAGGCGCGAGAGAGGTTGCTGATCTTGCGCGGCCGCTTCTCGACGAGCGTGACGTTGACGCCGGCTGTGGCGAGATCACCGGCGAGGAGCAGGCCGGTGGGGCCGGAGCCGACGACGATCACGGTGCGGTGGATGGCGGTGCCGTTCATCGTGGCCTCCCGTTGCCAACGCTTGCTTACCCTCGACGGCTGGCCAACACCTGTTGGCCAACGCTTGTTGACAAAGGTAGCGACGCATCGAGGGAACGTCAACGGTTGTTGGCGAACACTTGTTGACCTACGCCCGTTGACCTACGCTCGTTGGCATGAACGGCAGTGAGACCCTCTCGTCGGGCGCCGGCGCCGGCGCCCCCCGCCGCTCCGACGCCACCCGTGGCGCGATCCTCGCGGCCGCCCGCGAGCGCTTCGCGACCGACGGCTACGAGCGAGCCACCATCCGCGCCATCGCCAAGGACGCGAACATCGATCCGTCGATGGTGATGCGGTACTACGGCAACAAAGAGGGTCTCTTCGCAGCGGCCGTCGCCATCGACCTGCGGCTGCCGGACGTGAGCAATGCGGACCGCCGGCAGGACGTGGGGCGGATCCTCGTCGAGCACTTCCTCGACATGTGGGAGAACAACGAGGTCCTCACCGCCCTACTGCGGGTCGGCGTGACCAACCAGGCCGGAGCTGAACGCATGCAGAAGATCCTGCGGGAGCAGCTCCTGCCGGTCGCCCGGCAGGTATGCCCTGACCCGGAGCAGGTTCCGGCGCGGGCGGCACTCATGGCATCGCAGCTTCTGGGACTGGCGCTCACGCGATACGTACTGCGGATACCGCCTGCGATGGGGCTGACGCGGGCAGAGATCGTGGCATGGCTGGCACCGACGATCCAGCGGTACCTGACCGCGCCGAGTCCCTGAGAACCAGCCGAGCGCCGAGGTGCGCGTGCAGTCGTGTCCAGGAACCTGCCATGGGGCTCGTCCGGCGGATCATGAGCCGACCCAGGTCAGGATCGAGGCGAGGGCCGACCGGCGCCCCAATCGTGTTGACCCCTGCGGCAGGCAATGCTGGAGTCGGCACGTGGACAGCATCCCCGCCAACCGGCGGTTCTGGAATCAGATCAGCAGCGCCTACCAGCACCGGCACGACCCGCAGATCGGCGCCACACCCCGGCTATGGGGCATGTACTCCATCCCCGACGCCCACCTGCACGCCTTGGGCGACGTCGCCGGCAAGCGCGTCCTCGAACTCGGCTGCGGCGCCGGCCAGTGGTCCAGTGCGCTCGCCGCCGAGGGCGCCACCGTGGTCGGCATCGACCCGTCCGAAGCCCAACTCGCCGCAGCAGCCCGCGCGATGGGAGTGGCCCGGTACTCGCTGGTGCAAGGCGCCGCCGAACAACTCCCCTTCGCCGCCGACAGCTTCGACCTGGTGTTCTGCGACTTCGGTGGGCTCAGCTGGGCGCCCCCGCACCTGGCCGTCCCGCAGGCCGCACGCGTCTTGCGCCGAGGCGGTCGCCTGGTGTTCAACGTCGCCAGCCCATGGTTCGAGGCTTGCTACGACGAAGCCGCCGGCCGCGTGACCACGTCGCTGCAACAGGACTACTTCGGGCTGAACACCATCGCCGAAGACGACGGCGCGACCAGCTATCAACTCACCTACGGCGACTGGGTCAGGGTCCTGCGCGGCGCGGGTCTCATCATCGACGACCTCATCGAGCCGCGGCCGGACATCGGAACACGCAATGGCTACAACGAAACCGACCCACCCGACTGGGCCCACCGCTGGCCGGCGGAACTGCTCTGGGTAACCCACAAACCGTAAGCTCCGCCGCGCTGAGAGACGTAGGCATGTGCCTGTTGCCGCGTCATTTGCTGTAGGCCCGCTGATCTCACGGCTCGGTGCGCTCCGTCCTCGCTGGGCGTGCTTCCGAGGGGAACAATGGCGCAACTCGAAGGCGCTGCCCCGTTGATGCATCAACCACCCGTGACTTCATCAATTCGCTCGACGCGCGGCCCGGCGGGACAATGGACACAGGTCCACCGGCAGCGCTCCCCCGCCGGGAGCACCAAGTTGGATCAGCCGTACATCGCCATCACCGGGCGCGGCGCCGCGTACGCCCCCGTGGCACGATTGGGCCGGCGCCGGGAGCGTCGCGGCCGCGCCGGTAGCCGGAGACGGTCATTCCACGCCCATGCGACAGCCACTCAAGTCGTTCACGACTGCCGTATATCGACGAAAGCGTGACGGAGCGAGTGTGATGAATTTTCCGATCGAGATCAAGATCAATATCGACGGCAATATCGATGCTGCCCTCTCGGCGTTGGACCGGACGCAGGGCGACCAGGCCCAGAAGCGCCTCATCTGGTTCGCCGAGAATCGGCAGGGTATTGCGGACGGCCGGCTCCTGCTCGACAGCGGTGTGATCGTCAGGTTCAGAAGCGGTGACACCCCCGACGAGCTGACCGTCAAGTTGCGTCCGTGCACCACGGAACAGTTGTCCGGCCGGTTCTCCGCCCCGTTCGACAAGGAGTCATTCGAGTACAAGATCGAGGAGGACTGGTCGGGAATGCGCCGAGCACTCTCCGCATCCGCCACACGCACCCACCCTCAGGGGGCACTTCTGCACGCCGTGGCACCCGGAGCCGATGCCGCAGCGCCCCTCGACACCCTGCAATTGCGGTTTCTCCAGGAATGCGCACACGCCGTACGCATCACCGGACTTGACGCACTGGGCCCGATCGCCTCAACGAAGCTCAACAACGTGCCGCTCGACGATCTGGAAGTCGACTTCGAGCGATGGACCGTCCTCGACCTGGACTTCCTCGAACTGTCGATCCGCGTCAAGCCCAAACGCGGTGAAGAATCCCACGAGTTCGAGGAGCGGGCCGAACGCAAACAGAAGAAGCTCGAATCCGCCGTCCAGGACCGGGGAGTCGTGATCTCCGAGAATCCCGAGAACAAGACCCGGCGCGTTCTCACCGCCCTCGCCCGCAATCACCCCTGAAGCCTCACGGTATCGGAACCGTCTTGCATAGCGCGCTCGCAAGGCGGAGCACGCGTCAGGTCAGCACATCCTGGCCGGCATCCCTCTCGGGGTGCTCAGGGGCGGGCGCCGGGCTTGTTGACGACGCCCCAGGCGGCGCGGGCGCTGACCATCTCCCCGTCGTCCCGGGTCTGGCCGAGGTAGGCGTAGCTCTCGGGGTCGAAGAAGATCTCCTGCTTGCCCTGCCAGCCCGCGGGCGTCTTGTCGGCGTAGGTCACGCTCACGCCGATCGCCGCGCGGCCGAGCGGGTCCTTCACGCCGGTCGTCACCCGGGTGCCGGGGATCTTCGCGAGAGCCCGGAACAGGCCTGCCTGGACGTTGGGCGGGATCAGCACCGACCGGTACAGGACGTCGATCTCCCGCCAGTCGCGTTGGGCACGCGTCTCCCCCTTGATCGAACCGATCGCGTGTTCCTCGCGGATGCGCTTCATCATGCGGTCCGGGTCGCTCGGCAGGGTGGCGAGGAAACGGTAGAACTGCCGCTGGGAGCGGTCGTCGTAGCCCTCCTTCTTCCACCTCTCCTCCTGGTTGGGGCCGTACCAGACCTGGAGTTTGTTCGGGTCGAAGTCGGAGATGTCGCCGGCCGAGGGGATGCCGGGGAGATTGGCGTGCCCGGTGCCGTCCCAGCGGGTCCACTCCTCGCTGCTGCGGGGCTTGCCCTGGCCGAAGGCGGTGCTCTTTTCGTACACCCACTGCTTCGGGCCGGGTTCGGTTCCGTTGTGCTTCTCGACGGTCGTGGCGGCCAGTTCGAGGGCGTCGGCGGAGGCCCCTGCCGACAGCACCTGGGGGCCTTTCATGGCGGAGGCGCGGGTGTGGTCTTCGGGCAGGGTCGCGACGATCCCGGCGGTGATGGCGAGGGTCCCTGCGGTGGCGGCGCCGATCAGAATCTTCCGGCGCCCGGGAGGCGCGGTGCGCTCAGGCCGGGTTTCCTGCCGCAGCGCCGCGGTGAGCCGGGCCCGCGGTGCGGCGAGGCGGTCGGCGTCGGGAAGGGGTGCGTCAGCGCGCAGGCCGCGGAATTCGGAGAGCTCGTTCATGCGGGGTCACCTTCGTGTATGCGAGCTTCGATGAGAGGGCTGCCGGCCGCGGTGCGCAGTTTGCGGCGGGCCCGGTTGAGGCGGGAGCGGACGGTCCCGACCGGAATGCCGAGGGCTTCGGCGATTTCCTGGTAGCCGAAGTCGGCCCAGGCGAAGAGCAGCAGGACGTGCCGGTCGCCCGCGGAGAGACGGGCCAGCGCCCCGGCCAGGGGCCGGACGGCGGCCTCGGCGGCGAGACGGTCGTCGGCGGAGTCGGTCCAGCTGTCGGCGACCGGGTCGTGGCCGGTGCGGGCGAGCAGCTTCAGCGCCTGGACCTCCTGCCGGCGGTGCCGCCCGATCTGCTTGGCGGCGATGCCGTACAGCCACGGCCGCACACCGGCGCGGGCCGGATCGAAGCGGGCCCGTATCCGGAAGGCCGTCAGAAACGTCTCGGCGGTCACGTCGTCAGCCGCGTCCCGGCCCAGCCGCCGGGCGACGTACTGGTGGATCGCGGGGGCGTGACGGTCGAAGAGCGCCGCGAAACGCTCGGGTTCCTCGAGTGAGGCTGCGATGAGCTCGGCGTCGCCGCCGGCCAGGTCGGTCATGGACGGTCCGTCCGCTGGTGAGGTCGGTGGGTGTATGGGAGAGGGTGGGTGCTCACACCCTGTACTTGCCGAGTCGCGGTGAACGGGTTCACGCCGCCGCCTCAGGTGCCGTACGCCTGCGTGGTCTTCTGCGGCGCAACAGCCGGCACCCTTCTCCGACCGCCGGGAGCCGACGGTGGAGGTCGCGGCAGACTCCCGACAGGCGGTTGTCACGAACTACGCTGACATCCCCCTCACCAACAGCCCAGCAGTCCAGCAGTCCAGCAGTCCAGGGAGCAGCGTGCCGCCGGCCTTCGTCCACCGGATATCCAAGTACGACCCCGCCGACCGCGACGAGCGGGGGCACTACAACGGCGCTGAGGACACGGTGAGCGACCATGGGCCGGTCGAGGGGGCCTACTTGGAGGCGATCGTCGCCTTCGCGCAGGAATCGGGCGTCGAGCGGCTGGAGATCCGTGAACCGGAGGTCACCGGCTTCGTCAACTTCGGCCTGGAGTCACCGATCGACGGACACGGCCTCGCGGGACTGGTCCCGCCCGACCTCACCGGCTACCACGACGGTGCCGAGGTCTCGGTGCCGGTCGCGCTGGAGCTGGTCCGGGCCATGCTCCGCGACCAGGGCGTTTGGTGCCGGCTGGAGCAGCAGGACACGTTCACCGTGCACGTCGGGTGGGATCAGTACCAGTACGTCGGCCACGACCGGCCCTGCGAAGCAGCCGTCGCCCGGACCCGCGAGCTCGGCCTGTTCGCGGAACCGATCACGGCCTCGCCCTATGCCGCAGATCTTGAGGAGCCCGAGGTGACACAGGCTGCGGACGCGGAGTTCTGGGACCGCATACGCGCAGCACTGGGCGCGTCGCGGACGCTCCTCCTGGAGGAGACCTACGTCCGCAACGCCACCCGCTGGCACCGCCTCACCGAGACCAACCTCGAAACCGTGCGCGCCGCGCTCGGCCCACGCGCGCTCCTGACCTTCTGGCCCGACCTCACCCCTGATGTCGATGCGGTCCTTGCCGAGCTGCCCGAGGACGAATCCGTGGACTTCGTCTGGGAGGCGCCGAGCGGAACGATCCGCCATGTGACCGTCGACGCGGCCCACCACCAACAGCTCACCACTTTGGTGGCGGGCGCCAGGGCGGCCTGCTTCCTGCCCCTGGCCGTCGACGGATGCCACCCACTGTTCCGAGTTGCTCTGCCCGACAGGGACGAGGTGCTGCGCGCGAGGTGGTGAACCGGTCGGCCACGGGGGCGGTCTTGCGACGTGACGAAGGCTCCCCCCGGCAGCCGGGGGGAGGCTTCGAACCTGGCCTCACCCTCGCGCAGGCGACGGCCGTCCCTTTAGTTGTAGTGCGGCCTCAGATGCAGCGAGTTGATGGGCGTCAGGTCTCGGTACTCGCCGTGTCCCTCCGGAATCGACGACGTGCAGTCGTTCGCGTTGTAGCTGAGGCACAGCTCGACCACCGCGCCGTCGTACTGGTTGTTCAGCACCCAGTGGTTGCCCACCTGATTGCTGAGGTTGTGGGCGCCGTAGGTCCAGTAGATGTGGCTCGGCGACACGGCCGGGTTCTGGTTCTGCGGGTAGATGCAGACGGCGCCGTACGGGCAACCTGCCCAGGTGTCGGCCGGCTTGGCCTGTGCGGTGCCCGTCGCCACGACGACCGCGGTGACGCTCGCGAAGGCCAGTGCGGCGGCGCGTCTCAGTTGGGTGCGCATGGTCGGTGATTCCTCCGCTGTGAGATCGGGTGATGACCCGAGACCTTATGGAGCGGGTGGGCGTGGCAGGTCCTGACAGATGTCAGGACCCGGTGGGCGCGAGAGTGCGTACGTTCGCGGGAGACCGTCGAGACCAGGGGGAGTGCCGTGGACAGAGTGCGCAGATCATGGGCAGCGGGGAGAGCGGGGCGGAGCCAGCGGCCATGGGGGCGCCGGGTGCGGCTGTGGCTTGCCGCGCTCGTGACGGTGGTGAGTCTCGGCCTGCCGATCGCCTCGGCCGCTCCGGCGACCGCCGCCACGGGATGCGCGCCCTTGCAGTCCGGTGCGAGCCAGGCGGCGCAGGCGGCCGTCCAGGTCGCGTGCCGTTACGCCGGGCAGCAGTACGCCTGGGGTGGCGGTCACGCGCAGGGGATGCCCGGTCCCAGCCAAGGCATATACGACCGCTTCTACCCGGAGACCGCGGCGGACCCGACGTACTGGAGCTTCGACTGCATCGGCCTGGTCCGCTGGGCCTGGTACAAGGCGACCGGACGGGACATCATCACGGAGCGCACGACGCAGGCGACCTTCGCGGCGCCGGGGTACGCGCACACGAAGCTGCTGAAGTCGCAAGGGTCGGCCGTGCTGCTGCCCGGCGACATCATGTACTTCGGCCGTGACGGCTTCGGGCCGACGCACGTCGCGCTCTACCTCGGCAACGGACTGATGGTCGAGGCACCGGAATCCGGCGCGAAAATCCAGGTCAACTCCATCAGTGCCCGCTGGGACCGCTACCAGGGCGCGTTCCGCCCGCACGCCGACGCCGTACCGATGGTCTGGTCCTGGGACGGCCGCGGTTCGTACCACAAGACATGGGGCCAGCCGAATCTCCGGCAGGACTCGAACACCGGCAGCCCCGCCAACTTCACCAACGGCAACGGCATCTCCGTGCAGGTGCGAGTGCTGTGCCAGCGGGTGGGCGAGCGGGCCACGGTCGACGGCATGGTGAACAACGTCTGGTCGTATCTGCCGGACTACCACAGCTGGATCAGCAATCTCTTCGTCCAGGGGCCGGCGTTGCTCAAGGACGTACCGTCCTGCGGTGACTTTCCGGCGATCGGCGGGACTTTGGCCGGCGCGGAGAACAACACGTCCTGCGGCGACGGCACTCAGCCCGACTCGGCGGGGGCCTGGACGGCCAAGTCGACCACCGTCTTCGGCCGTACCGTGGAACTCCGCTACAACGGCACCACCCAGTGCGCCTGGGGCCGCATCACGGGGGGCACGGTCGGTGACGAGATCTGGGTGGACCGCAGTGCCGACGGCGGGAAGACCTGGGACTCGATGCTGGGCTACACCACCGTCACCTCGGGCAACGACGCGTACACCACCCAGTGGAACGACGCCGGCCTGGTGATGCGCGCCTGCGGCACGAACGGCCGGGGCGGCAGCATCGAATGCACCGGCTGGTTCTGACCGACAGGGCCTGACGCGGTGAACGGCGCGGCACTGGATGTCTTTCCTCCCGTCCGGTGCCGCCCCGCGGAGGCCTGCTACCGAGGCTGGGTGACGCCGCGGTCCCTCCGGGAGATCACTGACGTGCGGGCGCAGGGGCCAGGAGCGTGGTCCAGTCCTGGGTGTCGGCCCACTCAGCGAAGTTGTGCCAGCCGACTTCGGGGTAGTCGCGGCGCAGCCCGGCGACGTCCACGTCGAGGCCGGAGGTGGTGAAGTACTCGAACATGGCGGCCTGGTCTGCGGACTGGGTGCGCACGTAGGTCAGAGGCACCTCTTGATGGGTCACCGGGCGGCCGGTGGCCGCGGTGAGGGTCTTTGCGATCTGGCCCGGTGTGAGCTCGTCGGAGGCGATGTCGATGCGCCGTCCGATGAACTCGTCGCGGCGCTGGAGGGCCAGCGCGGCGTAGGGATTGCTACGGGGCTGCGGGTAGGGCCTGCCGTGGGCAACGACCAGCCGGTCGATACGAACGTCGAGCGAGGCCGAAGAGGATCTCAAGAACCCTTCACAGCGCTTCGGCTCACCCACCAGACTCTCTGCTTGTTCCCCAAAGGAGAAGAGGTCGGCGAGCATGGGCAACAGTGCACTTCTGGTGATGGACGTCCAGCGGGACGTCGTGGCCATCGCCGACGACGGGTCCGGATATCTGCCGCGCTTGCGCAGAGCGATCGACGCTGCCCGGGCTGCCGGCATCACCGTGATCTACGTCAAGATGGCGTTACGGCCGGGCGACTCAGAGGTCAGCCCTCGCAACAAGGTGATCACCAACGTGGTATGGGCCGGCCTGTTCGCCGAGGGTGCCCCTGGCACCGAGATCCATCACGACGTCGCGCCCCAAGAGAGCGATGTCGTGGTCACCAAGAGGCGGGGAAGCGCGTTCTCGGGCAGCGACCTCGACTTGGTCCTCAGGGCGCGGGACATCGACAGCCTCGTTCTCACCGGCATCGCCACCAGTGCCGTGGTGCTGTCCACTCTGTGGCACGCCATCGACCGGGACTTCGGCCTCACCGTCCTGGCGGACGCCTGCCTCGACACCGACCCCGAGGTGCACACGATGCTCACGGAAAGGCTGTTCCCGCAGTGGGCAGATGTCCTCACGGTCGAGGACTGGCTCAAGGCCATCGCAGCGCGGTAGCGGGGGCCTTCGGTGGCGGCGGTGGGGCGACGTACGGTGCTGGTCCTGGCATGCCGAAAGGCGCCGTACGACTCTACGAGCGGCCGCGTCCCGCCTGACGATTCCGGCCTTCCTCCCGGGTCTGGTGGAACGCGTCGGCGATGGTCTCCGCGGCGCCGGACAGAACTCCCTTGGTCTTGCCGCGGGCACCGGACTCCATGACCTTCCCGGTGAGATCCGTGAGCCCGGCCGGTTTGCGCGGCCCTGCCTCCAGATCGAGACGGTTGCACGCCTCGGCGAAGCGCAGGTAGGTGTCCACGCTGGCCACCACGATCCGTATGTCGATCTTGAGGATCTCGATGCCGACGAGGGAGACGCGCACGAACGCGTCGATCACCAGCCCACGGTCGAGAATGAGTTCAAGAACGTCGTAGAGGCCGCTGGATCCGCCCCCGCCACCCTGCTGTGTCGCGACGGTCATCGCGTTCACCCCTCGTCGCCCGCGTCGTGTCCCCGCATGATGCTGTCGGCGCCGCCCCGTTGAGAGGCAGGCTTGGCATGCGGATGACCCCGATTCGCCGCATCAAACGCACGTACGAAGCACGAAGGCTTCGACAGGGCGCAATGGGCGGGGGCAGGCGTCAGTGTGCTGCGGCGTCGGCCTGTGAGTCGGTGGCGGGTGTGGAGGGAGCGTCCAGGAACTCACGGATCGCGAAGCCCACCAGCGTGATCACCGCGGTCCAGACCACGACCGTGGTGGTCGGGTAGCTCCAGGTGAACAGGACGACGGCTGCGATCAGGAGGATGACCGCCCCGATCCAGCGCTTGTAGCGATGGACGAACCGCCCGACCGCACCGAGACGCAGGCCCGCCGATGTCGCGACGTCGCGCAGCCCGCCGATGCTTCTGCGGCAGGCGGTGCGCGTGAGTACGGCGATCCGGGACGGGCCGGAGAGAAAGGCGCCGGCGGCGGTGAAGAGGGCAAGCGCGGCGAGCGCCCGCACGCCGGCCCGCAGGAACTTGACCAGTGCGTCGTACACGGATCCCGCGGCGGCCTGGGACGCACCGGGTGGCAGCTTGTCGAGGTAGACGTCACGGGCGACAGTGAGGCCGATTCCGAGGACCAGCATGGCGACGAAGACGGCCAGGGCGGCCCCGATGAGCGCATGGCGGCGGTTGAACGCCGTGTACACCCCGGCGGCGGCGACCAGCAGAGCGATGACGGGCAGCCAGCCGCCGAGGATCTCCAGCACTCTCACGTAGTTCTTGATCTTGCCGACGTCCTCCGACGCGAACACCACGAAGCTCGTGTGCACGGCCGGGATCTTCTCGGCGACCGAGAACCCGGCGTCGACGAGCCGGTCCTTGACGTCGGCGACGATCGGCCCCAGATCGATGACGACCTGGTTGTTCTCCAGTTTCACCGCGCTGTCGGACTGGCCCGTCAGAGCCTTGTCCAGCGCCGCGTGCGCCCTGCGGTTGGCGTTCACCCAGACCGACTCGAAGGCACTGCTGGTGACCACCCGCTCCACCGTGCTGCTGACCAGTTCCTTGAGCCCGTTCTCGATCGGGCCGTCCAGATCGCCCAGCAACTGGTTCAGCCGCGGTGGGACCCCCTGCTGCGCAGCCGCGTCCGTCAGCTCCTTGACCAGCGCATCCACGTCGATCTGCGCCAGCACGGCGGAGGTGACCCGGTTGGTGACGGCCTTCTGCACATCGGGATCTCTCGCCAGCGGCCCGACCGTGTCGACGTAGCGGTCCGTGTCCTGCACGATGCTGTTCGCCCAGACCGCGACCACGGACAGCAGCGACAGCAGCGCGGCGAGGAGGATCAGCAGGACCGAGCCGAACGAGCGGAAAGGGTGATGCCGCTTCGTCGGGGACGGCCCGGCACTCTCCAGGGCGTTCACCCGCTGCCGCAGCTCACTCAGCTCGCTGTGCTCACTGGCCGAGAGCTCTTCGTCACCGCCGTCGCTCATGGCCACCAGCAGATCTTTGCGCAGCGCACCGCGCGACCTGGGCGAACCCAAGAGGGTGACCGGCGTACCGAGGTGCGACGGACGCGGCCCGGTGATGCAATAAGAAACGTGCAGTGGGGGCCGTTGCCGGGGGACATCACGAGCACCAGAGGTGACGCCGTGAGCGACGCATTCGAAGACGCGGGCGAGATGGGCCCCGTCGACTACCTGGTCGTCGAGTTCCCGGGCAACCGGATGACCGGCGAGGGCTTCCCCATCCTCGTCGATCTCGTGGACCGCGGCCTCATCCGGATCCTGGACCTGATGTTCGTCAGGAAGGACGCCGACGGAACCGTGAGCGGTATGGAGATCGCCGACCTCACCGGCGACGGCGCACTCGACCTGGCCGTCTTCGAGGGCGCGTCGTCAGGGCTCCTCGGCCAGGACGACCTCGAGGAGGCGGCCACCGCGCTGGAGCCCGGCAATTCCGCCGGCATCCTCGTCTACGAGAACGTGTGGGCCGCCCCCTTCGCGGCCGCCCTGCGCCGTGGCGGGGCCCAGATGGTCGCCTCCGGGCGGATCCCGGTGCCCGCCCTCGTCGCCGCCCTCGACGCGACCGACGCTGCCCACTAGGCGGACCCCCACCCACGCAGAAGGGACGCAGCCATGCCAGGTCTCCTCCGCGGTGTCGCGCGCACCGCCGTCGTCGCCGGAACCGCGACCGCCGTGTCGAACCGTGTGACACGCCGACAGCAGGGACGCTGGGCCGCGCAGCAGGGCTACCAGGAGCCCCCGGCGTACCAGGCCGAACCGCCCGCGACTCCGGCGGCCACCGACATGACCAGCAAGATCGAACAGCTGAAGCAACTCGGCGAGCTCAAGGAGCAGGGCGTGCTCACGGAGGCGGAATTCGAAGAACAGAAGCGCACGCTCCTCGGAACATGAATCGGCCGGCCGGACGACAGCACGGGCCCTCAGCGGGTGCCGGCGGTGGGATCCCCGGGGACGTCCGCGGCTGATGCGCGTCGCCGGCACACTGTGGCGCCGGTCAAGTGAGCCAGCTGCCCGCCGCGCATTCGGACGCGGTGACCCAACGGCGGGACCTGATGCTGTCGTTCACGACCTTCCCCGTGTTGTAGAAGTAGTTGTCCGTCAGGTTGTCGGCCCACAGCTCTCCCGGAGCCAGGCAGACGTACCCCTTCTCGTACTGGTAGTCCTTCTCGGCGTAGAAGGCGACCACGTCCCGGCCCCCGACGAATCCGCTGTTCATCACGGAGGGGGCGAGCCTCGGCGGGGCCAGGGCACGCCGTTGTCGCTCACGGCACCAGCCGAGCCTCAACACACCTACGGAGGGTGGCCGTCTGCTACCTGCGGGCGGGGACTACTCCGTGCCCTCCGCCGGCAGGCGCTCCGGGAGCCCGAGCCGTTGGAACTGGTCGTCGTGGAACGTGATGATCTCCGTGATCAGCCCGCCGGTGACGCGCAGGACGTCGATCGTCAGCGGGAGGTACGCGCCCTCCTCCCTTTGCCAGAGGTAGAAGCCGAGAGCGGGCTGCCGGTTCACGGAGGTGGGGACGGCACGCAGACCCTTCATGCCCACGAAGCCGCTGGTGATCCAGTCGTTCACCACGGTGTCGCGGCCGATGTAGAGGCCCGGTGTGGGCGGCATCGAGCAGCGGACGTCCTCGCGCAGCAGTGTGGTGAGCCCGTCGATGTCCGTGGCCACGCTGGCGTCGGTGTAGCGCCGTACCAGCTCGCGCGTCCCGGCGTCCTGATCGCCGCCGCTCCAGTCCTGCCGCTCGGCGGGCAGGTGCTGCCGCATGCCGGCGCGGGCCCGCTGCAGCGCGCTGTTCACGGAGTTGACGGAGTCGCCCAGGCACTCGGCGACGTCCTTCGCAGGCCAGCCGACCACGTCCCGCAGGATCAGCACGGCCCGCGGGCGCGGCGCGAGGTGCTGGACCGCCACGACGTACGCCAGCTCGATCGTCTCCCGCGCGACGGCGACGGCCTCCGGCTCGTCCGCGTCACCCGCGGGCAGCTCGTCGAGCAGCCGGTCCGGGTAGGGCTGCAGCCACAGCACCTCGCCGCCGGTGGCGGGCTCCGGGCGGACCTTGGCGAGCAGGTCCAGGCAGGCGTTGGTGGCGATCCGGTACAGCCAGGCCCGGAACGTCGAGCGCCCCTCGAAGGTCTCACGCCGCCGCCAGGCACGCAGGAACGTCTCCTGCACAGTGTCCTCGGCGTCCTCGAACGACCCGAGCATCCGGTAGCAGTGCACGTGCAGCTCCCGCCGGTGCCGCTCCGCCAGCCCCGAGAACGTCTGCTCGTCGACCTCGCCCAGACCGCTCACGCCCAGTTCCTCCAGCCGCGTGTCCGCACTCATCACGTCATCCCTCCGTCTCGTCATGCTCGACGTGTCCCGTCGTAGGTGTGACGGGAGCGGGCGGGAAAACTCATCACCAGGGGCCGGTCGGCCCGGCTGTGCCTCATCTCATCCGGAGACCGGCCTGCACCAGTCTCATGCGCGGCGGGCCACGCCGAGAAGGAAGGCGGCCCGCGTCGCCGAGCTCGTGCAGCCCGCTGGGCCTCGCACGTCCACGCCGGGGTCCGATCTCGCACGGGGTGTCGCGAGACCCGGCACGGCGTGCCGCTTCGGGAGGAGCTGGACGTACCAGCGGTGCGGGGCCGCATTCGAGATGCGCGTGACGCTCCTGAGGGTGGCGGATGACAGGATGGGGGCATGACTATCAAGGTTTTCTTCGACATCACCATCGACGACGTTCCCGCCGGCCGGATCAACATGAACCTGTTCGACGACGTCGCCCCCAAGACCGTGGAGAACTTCCGCGCGCTCGCGACCGGCGAGAAGGGCTTCGGCTACAAGGGCTCGTCCTTCCACCGCGTCATCCCGGAGTTCATGCTCCAGGGCGGTGACTTCACCCGTGGCGACGGCACGGGCGGCAAGAGCATCTACGGTGAGAAGTTCGCCGACGAGAACTTCACCCTCAAGCACACCAAGCCGGGCCAGCTCTCCATGGCCAACGCCGGCCCGAACACCAACGGCTCGCAGTTCTTCATCACCACGATCGTGACGTCGTGGCTCGACGGCAAGCACGTCGTCTTCGGTGAGGTCGCCGACGAGAGCAGCATGGAGGTCGTGCGCAAGATCGAGAGCTACGGCTCGCAGTCCGGCCGCACCAAGGCGAAGATCACCATCGCCGACTCCGGCACTCTCTGACGAGACGTAGCCGCGTGCGGGGCCCGGACGTACCGGACCCCGCACGAGAGGGTACTCACGGACCCTCGTACCTCGTGCCTACGGCTTGTCGAGCACCGTCCCCGTCAGAACCGGCCTGTCGGGCAGCGGCTCGGCGTTGCGGTCGGTCAGTGCGAGGCGCATCGACTCGGCCGGCTCGGCCGCCTGGTCCCGTACGGTCGGCACGACGAAGTCCACGCCGGTGCTGCCGGGCGGGATGTGCAGCCACACCCACAGATCAGCCTCGGACAGCGGCCGCTCGGGGTCGGCCGCGCCGCCGGACCATTCCTTGAGCCACTGCGGGTCCACGTCCTTGGTGGACAGCTCGGCGCCCTCGGTGACCGGAAGCACCCGCACCGGCTCGTAGAGGTCCACCGCGACGGGCGCGTCCACGGACAGTCGCCAGGTCAGCGTCTCTCCCTCGGTCACCCGGTCCGCGACCGGCGACAGGGTGATCACCGGCTCGGGGTCGTCGTTCTCGACGGTGACCCCGCCCCGATGCTTGCCGACGACGGCGCCCCGGACGGCCTTGACGGCGATGTCGTGCTCCACGTCCTCGCCGTAGGCCGTGTCGCCCTTCACCTCGACCGGCACGTCGATCGCGTGGCTGCCGGGCCGTACGGTGACGAGGCGGCTGCCGGCCCGGCCGCTGTCCGGGTCGAGGACGTACACGCGGACCTGTCCGCTGCCGCGCCCGGAGATCTCGACCGGGATCCGGTAGGTGCGGGCGCCCGAGTCGCCCTCCTTGACGGTCGTGCGGCCCACGTCGACACGGGGCAGGGTGGCCGCCTTCACCGCAGGAGTGCCGGGTGCCCAGCCCCAGGCGTCCATCAGCCAGGCCCGCCCGGCCCGCGAACGAGACGTCATTTCCAGAGACTTGACGTGCCTGAGGTCGAGTCCGGCCCGGGTCGCGGCCGACAGCGGGACGCGCAGCTCCTGAGCCCAGTGGGAGGCGGTCCTCGCGGAGCCCGGGAGTCCGTCCACCCGGACCGAGCCCAGCTTCACGCGGCGGTTGGAGGAGTCGGTGACGGACACGTCGAACCTCGTGCCGGACGTGTTGGGCGGTACGAAGACCCGCAGCGCGAGTTTCTGGGAGCCGCGCAGGGAGACTGGCTTGGCCGAGGTGACACGCGCGGCCCTGCCCGGCGTGGACCACTTCAGGTCCACGGCGCTGCGGCCGGTCTCCCGGTCCGTCTCCCACGACGCGAAGTGCGGTGAGGATCCGGGAGTCTGCGGGTTCAGACAGGCCACGGCCGGGTCCGGGTCGATCGCCGCACACAGCCGGGCGCCGGTCACCTTCGCCCCACCGTCCGGCAGGAAGCCGGCGCCGCGACGGCCGCCGACCGCGTGGGTCAGCACCCGGGCCGGGTCCGCGGACGGGGCCCGCTTGCCGGAGCCGTCGAGCAGCGGACGCACCCGGTCGTCCCCGGCGAGGAAGAGCCGGGCCGCGGCGGCGATGTACGTCGCGCCCGCCTTGTGCTGCTGGGCGGCGGTCAGCCGGGTCGCGGCACCCGGCGCGCACACCGGGTCCGCCGGCTGCTCCGGGTCGGTCCCGAAGTCGTCCCGGGCCGGTGCGACGGCCTCGCCCGGGGTCCACTCGCTGTTGAAGTAGTTGTGGTTGGCGCCGACCATGTAGACCGCGCTGTGCAGTGCCGTGCCCCGGCCGATCCCCCGCGTCCCGTCGACGAAGTCCTCGCCCTGCAGGTCGGAGACGTCACCGTCGCAGCCCGGCAGCAGGGTCACGGACGGCACGTCGGCGACCGGATTCTGACCGAAGATCGTCGGTCCGATGAGCACCGTGCCGCGCACCTTCCAGCGCACCGGGCCCCGGTAGCCGTCCTCGGCGGTCGGCGGCCGGTAAAGGCTGTCCATGGCGGCCCGGTTGACGCCCTCGCCGCCGCGCGAGTGGCCGACGAGCAGGACGCGGGAGAGGTCCGTCTTCGGCGCCCGGCGTACGACGGCCGGGGCGGAGGAGCGATGGGCGGTCCAGTCGGCCCAGCGGGCGAGGTGCTGCCGGACCAGCGAGGAACGCGCCTGCGCGCCGGCGTCCTCGGCCTCCCAGTCCTGAGCGTTGATGCCGTTCGCCGAGATCGACACCGTCACATAGCCCTGGGAGGCCAGCAGTCGCTGGTCGCGCAGATAGCCCAGGTGGCTCGGGATCGGCTTGTAGCCGTCGGCGCAGGGCCAGTCTCCGGTCACGTCGTCCTCGGAGCCCGGCTTGTAGCAGGTGGCGTGGCGGCCATGCAGGAACAGGGCGAGCGGCCGCTTGCCGGCGGCGCCCTTCGGTGCCACGACCTCGGCGGTCATCTCCACCGGGGTGTCGAACCCGGGCAGGCGCACCGGGTCGAGGTCGTACTTCCCGGTGACCGTGCGGTACGAGCCGGGCTTGCCCGGGTCGACGCCGCCCGCCGGCGCCTGCGCGGGCGGCCGTGCCTCGCGCGAGCCGGACTCGTGCGGGGCGTCGGCCGCCACGTCCAGCCGCCGCCCCGCGGCCGTCACCTGGAGATTCCTCAGCTGCTGGGGCCGCGACTCGTCGAGGGCGAGCCGGAAGGTCCGCCCGTCCTTCGCCGGCTTCGGCACCCCGAGCAGCCGGTCGCCGGTACGGAACTCGACCCGGGCGTCCCCCATGGGCACGGCCTTCGGCGCCCGCCAGACCAGCTCACGCTCCCCGCCCTCCCCGCCGATCCGCCACCCGGGCGGAAGTGGGTTGTCGTCCGTCGCGCTCAACAGTCCCGATTCTCTCGCCTGTTCCGCCTGTGCCGGTCCGGGCGAGCCCGCCAGGGCCGCCAGCACCGCCACGGCGGTCACACATATTCGCCGGGCACGGATCAATGGTCCTCTCCTCAAACCCCGTGCGCAGACGTCCCGTCGGTTCCGGGCGTCTCTCGCGTCACGTAGGAGGGAGGAGAGATGGCTGTGGGTTGTCTGTGGAGCGGACGCCGAGGGCGGGCAAGCCGTGATCAAGCCAAGGCAGCGGATCCGGCAGGACCCCGGCCGGTCATGAGCAGGCGCGCGTGCCTCAGGGCCCGGCCATCCCCGCGGTGAGTGTCATGCCGTCACCGGGATCGATCAGCAGGAACGAGCCCGTACGCCGCGAGTCCGCGTAGCTGTCGAGAGCCAGCGGTTCGGCGACCCTGATCCGTACCCGGCCGATCTCGTTGGTCACGAGGCTGTCGGGGTGGTGGCTCCGGGACAGGTCGTCCAGGTCGAGCCGGGACGTGATCTCGTCCACGACCCCCTTGACCGTCCTGGTGGTGTGTTTGACCAGGACCCGCTGACCGGCCGTCAGGGGCCGGTCGGCCACGTGGCAGACCGTCGCCCGGACGTCCCGGGTGAGGAGAGGGGCGTCGTCGGCGGGCACGATGAGGTCGCCGCGCGCGATGTCGACGTCGTCGTCGAGGAGCAGCGTCACCGAGCGCGGCGCCGACGCCGTGTCGACGGGCTCTCCCAGCAGGTCGATACCGGCGATCGTGCTGGTGGTGCCCGAGGGCATGACGACGACCCCCTCCCCCACCCGGAAGGTCCCGGCCGCTATCTGCCCGGCGTATCCCCGGTAGTCCGGCAGGTCGGGCGTCCCGGGGCGGATGACGTACTGCACGGGGAACCGGGCGCCGCACGCCCGCGTGTCCGGGTCGACGGCCACCGTCTCCAGGTGCTCCAGCACGGTGGGGCCGCCGTACCAGCTCATGGCGGCCGAGCGGTCCACCACGTTGTCTCCGGCGAGCGCGGAGACGGGGACGGCGGTCATCTCCGGGATGCCGAGCGCGTCGGCGTAGGCGCCGAACTCCTCGGCGATCGCCGCGAACACCTGCTCCCGGTAGCCCACGAGGTCCATCTTGTTGACGGCGAGCACGACGTGCGGCACGCGCAGCAGGGCAGAGATGGCGGCGTGCCGACGGGTCTGTTCGACGACGCCGTGGCGGGCGTCCACGAGGATCACCGTCAGGTCCGCGGTGGAGGCGCCGGTGACCATGTTCCGGGTGTACTGCACATGGCCGGGGGTGTCGGCGAGGATGAAGCGCCTTCTGGGGGTGGCGAAGTAGCGGTGGGCGACGTCGATGGTGATGCCCTGCTCGCGCTCTGCCCGCAGCCCGTCGGTGAGCAGGGCGAGGTCGGGCGTCTGCTGCCCACGGCCCTGGGAGACGTGCTCGATCGCCTCCCACTGGTCCGCCAGGACGGACTTGGAGTCGTGGAGCAATCGGCCCACCAGGGTGGATTTGCCGTCGTCGACCGAGCCCGCCGTCGCGAAACGCAGCAACGTCCCGGATACGGGGTCGGCGAGGTCGGCCACGGTACGAACGGTCGATACGGTCATGGCTAGAAGTACCCTTCCCTCTTCCGGTCCTCCATGGCGGCCTCGGAGAGCTTGTCGTCGGCGCGGGTGGCGCCCCGTTCGGTCAGCCGGGAGGAGGCGATCTCCGCGATGACGGCCGCGAGCGACGTGGCGTCGGAGTCGACGGCTCCGGTGCAGGACATGTCGCCGACGGTCCGGTAGCGCACGAGCCTTGTCTCGACGCGCTCGGACTCGGCGGGTCCTCCCCAGGCGCCCGAGGTGAGCCACATCCCGGACCGCTTGAACACCGGGCGCTCATGGGCGAAGTAGATGCCGGGGAGTTCGATGCCCTCCCGTGCGATGTACTGCCAGACGTCCAGTTCGGTCCAGTTGGAGATCGGGAAGACGCGGACGTGTTCGCCGGGTGCGTGGCGGCCGTTGTAGAGCTGCCAGAGTTCGGGGCGCTGGCGGCGGGGGTCCCACTGGGAGAACTCGTCGCGCAGGGAGAACACCCGCTCCTTGGCGCGGGCCTTCTCCTCGTCGCGGCGTCCGCCGCCGAAGACCGCGTCGAAGCGGTGGTGCTGGATGGCCTCGGTGAGCGGGACGGTCTGCAGGGGGTTCCTGGTGCCGTCGGGGCGTTCACGCAGGGTGCCCGCGTCGATGTAGTCCTGGACGGAGGCGATGTGCAGGCGCAGACCGTATTTCTCGACGGTGCGGTCCCGGTAGTCGAGGACCTCGGGGAAGTTGTGTCCGGTGTCGACGTGCAGCAGGGGGAACGGCACGGGGGCCGGTGCGAAGGCCTTCAGCGCCAGGTGCAGCATCAGGATCGAGTCCTTGCCGCCGGAGAAGAGGATCACGGGCCGTTCGAACTCGCCCGCCACCTCTCGGAAGATGTGCACGGATTCGGCCTCCAGCGCGTCCAGGTGCGCCGGGGCTCGCTGGGTTGCGGTGTCCGTGGTGACGGGCCGCGCGGTGGTTGTCATAGGAGACCCCTCTCCTCGAGATGTGCGTGGACGGCTGCCACGGACTCGGCCACGGTGAGGCGCTGCGTCGGCAGGCGCAGCTCCGCGGCGGCCGGTTCCTCGTACGGGTCGTCCACGCCGGTCAGTCCCGAGATCTCTCCCGCCGCCTGCCGGGCGTAGAGCCCCTTCACGTCGCGCGCGGAACACACCTCGACGGGTGTGGCGACGTGGATCTCCACATACGGTGTGGCCGAGGCGGCGTGTCGGCGGCGGACGGCTTCCCTGCTGTCCGCGTACGGCGCGATGACCGGGACCAGGGCCAACACGCCGTTGCGTGCCAGCAGTTCGGCGACGAAGCCCATCCGCTGGACGTGGGTGTCGCGGTCCTGCCGGCCGAAGCCGAGTCCGGCCGACAGGAAGGTGCGCGCCTCGTCGCCGTCGAGGACCTCCACCCGCCGGCCCTCGGCTCGCAGCCGGTCGGCCAGCGCGTTTGCGAGCGTGGTCTTGCCCGCGCTGGGCAGGCCCGTCAGCCACACGGTGGCGGCCTTCGCCGCCGGATTCGGGGCCGTCTCCGCGTGGTCGGTCACACGGGCGGTAGCGGCAGCGCTGTCGGTATCGGTATCGGTCATGAGGGCGTCTCCGTCGCAGCGGGGTTCACGTGGGCGAGGGCGGCGAGGATCCGGTCGCGGTCCTCGGGGTGACAGACGACGAGATCGGGCAACCACGGGCGGGCCTGGTTGTAGCGCAGGGGCGAGCCGTCGATGCGGGACGCGTGGAGTCCGCGGGCCATGGCGACGGCCACCGGCGCGGCGGAGTCCCATTCGTATTGGCCGCCGGCGTGGACGTAGGCGTCTGCCGTCCCCTCGATCACGGCCGCGATCTTCACCCCGGCCGACCCCATGGGGACCAGCCGGGCGTCCAGGAGCCGGGCCAGGGGGGCGATGAGGGCGGGGGGCCGGCTACGGCTGACCGCGAGTCGCGGCCCCCGGCCCGGCTCCTCGGGCCGGCGTCCGGTGCGGGGCGTCGGTTCCGTGGTGAGGACGGTGCCGCGCGCTGGCAGGGCGACGGCCGCCGCGGTCAGCCGTCCCTTCTCCCACAGGGCGACGTGCACCGCCCAGTCGTTCCTGCCCTCTTCGGAGAACTCCCGTGTGCCGTCCAGGGGGTCGATGATCCAGACCCGGGAGGCGTCCGGCCGGCTGCTGTCGTCGGTGCCCTCCTCGGACAGCACCGCGTCGGCCGGCCGGTGATGCCGCAGGGCGGCGGCGAGGTGGCGCTGCGCCCCCGCGTCGCCGATGCGGGCGAGGTCGCGCGGTTCGCAACGGGCGTGCTCGGCCCGTAGAGCGAGCAGGACGTGTCCGGCTCCGGCCGCAAGCTCGGCCGCCAGAGCAGCGTCGTCGGCGATGCGCGGTGTGCCGGCGGGCGGCGGGTCGGTCCGCGGGAGGACGGGTTCCGCCGGGCTGAAGGGGGTGCTGCCGCCGCTCACCACGGTGCCTCGTCCGTCTGCTCCCAGGGTGCCCGGTAGGGCAGGTCCCGGGCGTAGCGGACCAGGACGTCCGGCTCTTCCCAGACCTTCCGCACGGCCTGGGCGTACAGGTCCAGCAGGGGCTGCGCGTCGGGGTGCAGGTGGGCCTTCTGGATGACGAAGGAACTCTCGATCACCCGGCAGGTGGCGGGGGTGTCGTCGGGGCTCCAGCCCTGTACGGCCCGCAGTGCGTCCGGCGGGTAGCCGACGGTGGTGGGGGGCCGGCGGAACACGGGCTGGGCAGGCAGGGGCAGGTGCTGGTACGTGGACGCCGGAACGCCCTCGGCGCGCATGGCCCGGACGACGGCGGCCCGCAGCGGCCCCGCCATGCCGGCGGGCAGCCCGAAAGCCTCCGGGGCGAGACGGAAGCGCAGGATGTGCCAGGCGTGGGTGCGGTCGTCGGGGGCGCTCGGCACCAGCAGGCCGGGCAGGTCGCGCAGCCGGGCCAGGAAGGTGCGCACATTGGCGTCCCGGGCCGCCGCCTCGTCCGGGAAGCGGCTCAGCTGGCTGCGTGTGAACGCGCACTGCGGCGCACTGGGCTTGTGGTTCCAGCCCATGGTGTGCGACACGTACTGGCGCGGCTTGTCGCTCTCGATGACCTCGCCGAACTGACGCAGCGCCAGGGCCCGGCGGTGCACGTCCGGGTCGTCGGTGTTGACCAGACCCCCTTCGCCGCAGGTGGCGAGGTTCTTGCTGACGTTGAGGCTGAAGGAGTTGACCAGGCCCAGGGATCCGACCCGCGCACCGCGGTAGGTCGCGCCGTGGGCCTGCGCGGCGTCCTCCACGACGGGGATGCCCAGCGGCCGGGTCAGGGCCAGGATCTCGTCCATGTCCGCCGGGAGACCGTGGAGGTGGACCACGACGACAGCCCGGGTACGGGGGGTGAGGGCGGCGGCCACGCGGGCCGCGTCGGCGTTGAACGTCTCCGGGTCGATGTCGGCGAACACGGGGATCGCCCCGATGTGGAGCGGGGCGATGCCGCTGGCGACGAAGCTCAGTGCCGGCACGACGACCTCGTCGCCGGGCCGTACCCCGGCGGCGGCCAGGGCCAGGGAGAGCGCGGCGGTGCCGTTGCTGACGGCCAGCGCGTGCTCGGTACCGACGTACTGGGCCCATTCCCTTTCCAGCGCCGGGATCTCCTCCTCCCCCGCGGCGGCCGCGGTGAACGCGCCGCTGCGCAGGCTGCGCAGGACGGCCGCTTCGTCGTCGGGTGTCACACGGGGCCAGGCCGGGATGCGCCGGCCTCGGGGAACGCTGCGCGGCCCGCCGAGCATGGCCAGGCGCGAGTCGACGGCGGCGGTCACAGTTCCTCCCGCAGATCGCTCATGGCCGACAGCACCCGTTCGTGGTCGAGCAGCAGATCACGATGACGTCGGGCCAGACGGTCCGCGGACACCTCGTGCCCGCGGGTGAGGGCGGCCATGATGCGTACCGCGGTCCAGTGGTGCGCGAGGCGTTCGACGTCCCGGCCCAGTTCCGTCAGGGCGGGGGTGAAGAGCCGGGCACCCGTGGTGCGCAGCCATTCGGCGTGCAGCGCGGTGCTCGCCAGGGCGGCGCCGGCCACGATGAACAGTTCGTCCGCCACGGGCTCCGCCGCGCTGTGCCGTTCCTCGATGTCCGTCAGGAAGGCTGCCATGCCGGGCAGTCCGGCGTAGTCCGGTCCGACGTCGCCGGTCGTGAAGCCCTGGTGGTTGTGGCGGAGCGAGGCCGCGACGGCAGAGCGGTCGGAGGCCGGGAGGGGTTCTCCCAGGCGGGGTTCGAGCCACCGGTGGGAGATGTCCTGGTCGGCGAAGAACATGTCCCGTCCGTGCTCTGCGCGGTTGCCCGAGCCGCGGGCGGCGCACAGGACGGACTGGGGGATGTCACCGTCGAAGCGGGGCGGGACGGTGTCCATGACCCGGGCGGTGCCGCGCTCGTCGTCGAAGCCGTACACGATGATCAGGTGGTTGGCGTGCACGTCCTGGTAGGCGGGGCGGAACGGCAGGCAGTGGTTGTCGACGGCGACCGCCACCGGTGTGCCCCGGAGCACCGCCTCGCGCACCTGCCGCCATCCGTCGTCGGCGTCCAGGGGCCGGTGCCAGACGCTCTCCACCCGGTGGTGCGGGGCCAGGGCGCCGAAGAGGGACTGGTCGGGGGCCAGGGGCAGGTAGTACTCCTCGCGCCGGAAGTCGCCCGCGCGATACTGGAAGTGCCATCCGGAGCCGAGGGCGTCGAGCGGAGCGTGGCCGGCTTGGGCGAGAAGGGTGCCCGCGCAGGCGTGCAGGCATCCGGCGAGGTCGTGGCGCCAGGGGGTGACGCGGTCCAGGACGACGCGCATCAGGCCACCTGCCCGTCGGGCCGGGCGGCGGGGCCGCACAGGGTGAGGGCGAAGACGTGGATCGCCGGGTTGTCGGGCAGGTGGATCCCGGTGAGTTCGGCCTCACGCGGCACGGGGACGCGTACCCGCCACACGGACGGGCTCATGTCGCGCTGGATGTGCCGCGGGTAGTGCATGACGGGGAAGGTGATGCCCGTCGTGAAGCCGAAGTGGGGCGGGGTCTGCGGCCAGAAGTCGGGCACCCGGAGCCATTCGGGGTCGGTGGTGCCGTCGGCGAAGTGCAGGTGCAGCACGTCCTCGGTGCGGCGTTCACCGGCGGCGAGCAGGTAGATCCAGTCGTACCGGCCCTTCGGTGCGTCCAGTCGCTGCCCGGCGCAGCGCAGGTTGTCCGGCCCCGTGAGCTGGGCGGGGAAGCGGAAGGGCACTCCGCCGACGTCGACCGTGCCGTCCGGGTCGGCCGGCGGGAGGTGCTGCGCGGGGAAGGTGTTCGACCAGACGTTGAAGGCTCCGGCGCCGAGGTCGTCGGGGCGGGTGATGCCGGTGTTGTCCAGGTGGGGTCGTAGGTCGAGCTGCGTCGGCACGGCGGTGGGTGGGGCGTACGCGGGCGCCGCTACCGTCGGATCTGCGGTCACGGGATCATCTCCTCACGGACGGATGGCACGGCCCGGACGGGCGGCCGGGGCGCGATCCGGGTCTCACGGCCCGGGTTGTAGCGCCAGACCGCGAACCGCCACGGGTCGGCGGTGCGGGGCATGACGTGCGCCGGGACGCGTTCGCGGGGACCGGCGTAGCGGGTGATGTGCGGGTCGAGCCGCAGCCCTCCGGGGCCGGGGGGTGCGCAGGAGCGGCCGGCCGGCTGCGGGTCCATGTGGGCGTCGGTGCCCGCGTAGCGCAAGGGCGTGCCGGGGCCGAGGTGAGCGGCCAGTGTGTGTGCCGCGCCACGGGCCGCGTCGGCGACACCGCGGTGGTGGCCGGTGACCGCGTACACCTCCCCTGCCAGGGCGAACCAGTTGACGGTGGGCCGCGGCGCGGGCCAGATCCAATCCTCGGCGAGGGGCGCCGGGACGGCCGGGGAGCCTGGGCTGCGTTCCATCACCAGTTCGCTCAGCGGTTTGCCGGGCCCCGGTTCCAGTCCTGTGACGTGGTAGCCCAGGCGGGCGTAGAGCGGGGGCAGTCCGCGTTCGACGACCGCGTTGAGGCGGAGGGCGGGGATGCCCCGGTCGGCAGCGGCGCTGTCCAGCGCCGACAGCAGGAGGCGGCCGACTCCGCCGCCGCGCAGGGCGGGGTCCACGACCACCCGGTGGACGCACCAGGCTCCGTCGTCCGTCCCGGCGACCCGCATCGCCCCGGTGACCTCAGCGGAGGGTCCGAGCGCGATCCACAGCGCGCTTCCGGCGGCGAGTTCGTCGAGGAGCCGCGCCGACTCGTCTGCGGCCCCGTCGGGGCGCGGCAGCCCGGCGATCTCCCCGGTGTCCGAGAAGGCCCGTCGGGTCAGCGTGGCGACCCGGTCCGCCCAGCGGCGGGCCTCCGTGCCCGCCCCGGTGACGGTGAGGACGCGGCCGCTCACCGGTATCGCCTCAGCAGCGTCTCGAAGCAGTCCGCTCCAAAGCGCAGCGCGTCCACCGGGACCCGTTCGTCGGGAGTGTGCAGCAGCCAGCGGTGCGGGGCACCGGCCGGCAGGAGCAGCGGAGTCCAGCCGAAGCAGGTGATGCCGAGCCGGGCGAAGAGGCGGGCGTCGGTCGAGGCCGTCGTCATCATCGGGACCGGTACGCCGCCGGGGTCCTTCTCGGCGAGGATGCCGGCCAGGGTCTCGTAGAAGCCGTCGAAGGCCGGTTCCGGCATCTCCTCGCCGAGCACCAGGACTTCCGCGTCGAGCGGAAAGCCGACCAGCTCCGAGAGGTCCTTGACGAATCGTTCCGGCGGGTAGGGGCCGGGCAGCAGGCGGCCGTCGAGTTCGACGGTGATCTCGGCCGGCAGGACGTTGGTGGTGACGCCTCCCCGCAGCACCGTCGGGTTGACCGAATGGCGTACGACCGAACGGAAGTACTGGGCGTCGCGGGCGGGCAGGGCGTCCAGCGCGGCGGGGTCGGCGGGGTCCTCCCTCAGTCGTGCGCACGCCGCGGCCGCGGGGCCGGACAACCTGCTGTGCAGTGCGGTGAGGAGGCGCTCGACGACCGGGGTGACGACCGGTGGCAGTCCGCCGGGCTCCAGGGCGGACAGGAGGCGGGTCAGCCGGCGCACGGCGGTGTCGGCGCCGGCGACCCGCGAGCCGTGTCCGGCCGGTCCCCGCAGGGTGACGCGCAGCCAGCAGGCCCGCTTCTCCGCCACGACGACGGGGTGGACGCGCAGCGTGCCGTCCAGGTCGAGCCCCGCCCCGCCCTCCTCGCCGATCGCGTAGCGGGCTCCGTCGAACAGTTCGGGGTGCTCGCGGAGCAGGTACGAGGCGCCCGCGGTGCTGCCGGCCTCCTCGTCGCTGACCACGGCCAGCACGATGTCTCCCGCCGGCGGCTCCTGGCCGCTGCCGAGGCGGTGCAGGGCCGCCGTCATCATCGCCAGCGGTCCCTTCATGTCGACCGCGCCGCGCCCCCAGATCTCCTGGCCGCCGTGGCCGTCGGGTACGAGGTCGCCGCTGAAGGCGGGCCTGCTCCAGGGCTGCCCCGCGGTGGGGACGACGTCGGTGTGGGCGTGCAGCACCAGGGGCGGCGCCTCCCCCCGTCCCTCCAGCCGGGCCACGAGGTTGGGCCGGTCCCGGTCGCCGGACACGACGCGGGTGTGCAGCCCGGCGTCGGAGAGCTGGTCGCGCAACCACATGGTGCACGCGGCGGTCTCGCCGGGCGGGTTGGTGGTGTCGTGGCGGATGAGGCGGCGGGTCGTCTCGACCACGTCGGCGATGACGAGGGACTGCCTCGCGGGGGCGCTCATACGCTCCCGCCCTCGGCGGCCGGATGCGGCGAGGCGGCCACCAGGCGCGTGGACGCCGCGGCGAGGTCGGCCTCGACGAGGTCGAGCAGGGGGCCGGGGGCGGCCATGAAGGAGTGGTGGTCGCCGTCCATGTCGACGAGGCGGAACTCACCGGTGCAGGCGGACCACGCCTGCATGTCGGAGCGCGGTATCTCCGGGTGGTGCCGCCAGTGCAGGGCGGTGATCGCGCTCGGAAGCGGCTCGGGCGCCGGCATCGTGTAGTGACGGCTCGCCTCCAGGTCGCCTTCGAGTACGTCCAAGGCCATGTCGAGCAGGAGCGGCGAGGGCTCCTGGCCCAGTGCCCGGGCGATGCGGCTCAGCTCGTCCGTGAGGCCCTGCCGGTCCAGGTCGAGGAACCGGTCGCGGGGGCACTGGTGTGGCGGGACCTGCGCGGAGACGTACAGGCGCTCGGGGGCCGGCAGCCCGTCATGCGCCAGGCGGCGGGCGGTGGCGTGGACGGGCAGGCTCGCGGCACAGTGCCCGAAGAAGGCGCACGGCCGATCCAGGTACGGCTCCAGGGCGGCCGCGGCCTCGGCCGCGAACTCCTCGAAGGTGGCCGGGTGCGGCTCGCGCACCCGGTTCTCCCTGCCCGGCGGCTGGAGCACCACCACGTCCGTCGTACCGATGTGCCGCGGCCATGCGGCGTACATGGAGGCGCCCATGCCGCCATAGGGAAAGCAGAAGAGGCGGGTGGCGGCCTCGGGGTCCGGGTCGCGCAGCAGCCAGCGGGAGCGGGGCACGGTCATTCCTCCTCGGAGGGGGCGTCGTCGGAAACCGCGGCGGCGAGACCGGTCACGGTCGGGTCGAGGTAGAACTGGCGCATCGTCATGTCGATGCCGTGTGCGGAGTTGACCTGTTCGACGATGCGCACCGCGAGCAGGGAGTTGCCGCCGAGCTGGAAGAAGTCGTCGTCGACGCCGATGCCCTCGACGCCGAGGACCTCCTGCCACAGGGAGGCCAGTTCCCGGCCGAGCGGGTCGTCGGGCAGGCGCAGGGGGGCGTCCAGGTCGTCCGGTCGCCGCCGGGTGCGAGGGCGTTCCAGCTCGGCCCGGTCGACCTTTCCGTTCGCCGTGAGCGGCAGGGAGTCCAGCACGGTGACCGAGCCGGGCACCGCGTAGGACGGGAGGCGGTCGCGGAGCGCGGCCCGCAGCCGGACGAGATCGGGGGTGCGGCCGGGCACGGGCACGACGAACGCGGCCAGGATCTTGCCTCCGGGCGACGACTGCCCGACCACCACGGCGTCGGCCACCGTGTCGTCGGCGGTGAAGACGGCTTCCACCTCGCCCGGTTCGATGCGGAAGCCGCGGATCTTCAGCTGTTTGTCGGCCCGCCCCAGGAAGTCGATCACGCCGTCCGCGCGGCGCCTGACGAGATCTCCGGTGCGGTACATCCGCCGGCCGGGGCGCGCGGTGTACGGGTCGGGGAGGAACCGCTCCGCGGTGAGCGCGGGCCGGTTCAGGTAGCCGAGCGCCACTCCGGACCCGGCCGCGTACAGCTCACCCACGACGCCGTCCGGCACCGGTTCCAGGTGCTCGTCGAGCACGTACGCGCGGGTGCCACGGACCGCGCGGCCGATGGGCAGCGGCGACTCGACGGGTGTGCGGACCGTCCCACAGCAGGTGAAGGTGGTGTTCTCGGTCGGTCCGTAGCCGTTGACGAGCCGCACCCCGGGGAGGGCCGCGAGAACGCGCTCGGCGTGGGCCGGTGACAGGACGTCACCGCCCGCGAGCAGCGTGCGCAGCGAGGTCATCTCGGCGACGGGGCCGTCCGCCATCTGATGGAAGAGGCCGGCCGTCAGCCAGAGGATCGTGACCCCTTCCCTGGCGACGCCCGTGGCCAACTCCCGCAACGACGGCTCGCCGGGGGGTTGCACCACGAGGGTGCAGCCGTTGCACAGGGCTCCCCAGATCTCCAGCGTGGAGGCGTCGAAGGCGAGCGGAGCGAAGAGCAGGAACACGTCGTCGGCGGCGATGTCGAGGTAGTCCGGCTCCACCACCAGGCGGGTCACACCTGCGTGCGGGACGGCGGCGCCCTTGGGCCTGCCCGTGGAACCGGAGGTGTAGGCGACGTAGGCGACGTCGTCGGCGCCTGCGCGCACGTCGGGGGAGGTCGGCGAGCACCGGCGGATCACCTCGTCCTCGCCGTCCAGGAGGACCGTCCGGTGGCGCCCGGCGAGGTCACCGGCGAGCTCCGCCCGCGTCACGACGGCCCGGGCGCCGGCGTCGGCGAGGACGTCGCGGCGCCGCGAGGCCGGGTACCGCAGGTCCAGGGCGAGGTAGGCCGCCCCGCACTTGAGGATCGCCAGCAGTGTGACGACCACTTCGACCGACCGCTCCAGGTTCACGCCGACCACGTCGCCGGGGCGTACGCCCGTGGCCATCAGATGGTGGGCGAGCCGGTTGCTCCGCTGCTCCAGTCCCGCGTAGGTGAGGCCGGCCCCGCTCTCCCCGGCCATGCGGACAGCGGTCGACCCGGGGCGGCGTGCCGCCTGGGCGGCCACCAGGTCGTGCACCACCCCTCGGAAGCCGTCCTCGTCGCCCGGCCATCGGCCGTCGGGAGACTGCTGCGTGCTCCGGGTGTCCTCGTACGCCGGGCTGTCGCCGCCCGCCTGTCGATGTGTGGTCGCTGTCATCCCCACTCGCTCCCGTCACGCGCGGCCGATGCCGCGAGCGGCCTTCGAGGCCGCGAGAAATGAGTTCGATCAGGACGCTAGGCGTGGTGAGGGGCGCGGACCAGCAACAGGACCGCGCTTCTGCCCGAGGGCCGAGGAGCACGGTGATGGCACGGGTCAACGCTGCGCTTACACCGACACGAATGAGCCGTCCGGCATGAAGTCCGGCCGTCGTCACCGAAATAGCAAGTCAGCCGGGGATGAGGCCGATTGCGCGGCCTCGACGCAGCGCAAAAATCCAGCCAGTTGGAAAAGATCATGAAACTTGCACGATGCACATGTTTGTCGACTGCTCTCCCGGAAACACGACAGGCCGCCCTTTGCCCTGTCGAAGCGCCGGATGCGCGGAGAGGTAAGTCCACTTGTCCGTCGCACCTCCGCCTGGAAGCACACCCCCGAACGGACGGACGCAGGTATCGTGGCGAGCACGGGAAAAACATCGGGGGACGCCGGCCAGCGCTGCCCGAACACCGCACCGACGAGCACACTGCAACCCAAAGTGACGAACAGGGGAAACCGCGTTGGGTACCTCAACCGCTGTGCACGATGGGCTTCACAACAAGGCAGAAGAAGACGACTCGGGAGTCTTACAACGAATCCGCTCCACGAATCCACTGACCCCGCACAGTGCGACGCAGCGCATTCTCGTCTGCGGCCGCCTTCCCATCATGCGGGACGCGATATGCGATTTCATCCGCAGTGAACCGGACATGGAGGTCGTCGGCGCGACGGACAGTGGCATGGACGCCGTGTCGCTGGCGCGTACGGCCCATCCCCATGTCGTCATCACGGAACTGGACCTGTTCAGCCTCTCCGGGGTCGGGCTCATCCAGAGGCTGCGCCAGGACGAGCACGGAGCGGCGCCGCGCGTCATCGCGTTCACCCTGGGCGTGGACGACGAGATGCTCACCCGGATCATCCATGCCGGCGTCAACGGCGTGCTCGCCGAGAGCGCCACCCGGCACGAGGTCGTCGCCGCCGTGCACGCCGCTGCCAAGGGCCACATGTCCCTCGCCCCCCAGCTCGCGCAGCGCCTGATCGAATGGTTCCGGCTGAACAACGGGCACTTCGACGAGCGGCTGCGGCAGTCGGCGAGGTCGCTCACCTCCCGCGAGCGCGAGGTGCTGAGGCTCATGGCGCGCGGGCGCACCATGGAGTACATAGCCCAGAAGCTGTGCATCGAGATGACCACTGTGCGGACGCACATCTACCGCATGCGCACCAAGCTCGACATCCACGACCGGGCCCAGCTGGTGGCGTTCGCCTACCGGGCGGGTCTCATGCAGGCCGCCTGAACACGGCGTTGACCGGAGCGCCCCTGCGGCTCGCGGGGACGGCGGCTCGTGCACGTGTCCGCGCCGGTCGTGGACGGAACCGATCGCCGTCGGGAGACGGGCGGTCGGTTCAGGCGTGTGCGCCGGTCAGCCGCGTGCGGGAGCGGAAGTCGCAGCTCTCCGGTCCCCGGCCCACGCCCACAGTGCGGCGACGGCGCTCTCCGGTCACCGGACCCCCGTGCGGCGACGGCGCTCCCCAGTCTCCGGCTCCCCGTGCCCCGACGGTCGCCGGCACGGGCCCGTACCTCACCCGCGACAGCGACCGCCGGCGCCGCTTCGGCTCTCTCACGGCTGCGCGGGCAGGGCCTCCGCCAGCAACTTCTCGTAGAACGGCAGGTGGTGGCGAAGATATCCGCCCAGCCTTTCGTCGCTCTCCACGTCGACCGCGTAGGCGTTCTCCTTGGTGTGCACGCCGCTGCTGGCGCTCGCATCGCGGTGCCAGCGGGCCGACGGCGCCCACTCCTCGCGCTCCCCGCTGTTCCAGGTGAGCGCCTCGGCGTCGTAGGGCAGCCCGACCGCGTCGCAGTAGGCCCGGACGGTCGCCTCCGGCCGCTGCGCGAACCGGTCGCCGTCAATGACCAGGGGGGCGCGTCCGGTCGCCTCCCGTACCGCCTCGTACAGCTCGTACAGGGTTTCGAACCCCAGCTGATGGAGTTGCACGTCCGGGTTCAGGGCGTGGTACGAGGCGATGGTCTTCTTCGGATGCCGGATCAGGAACGTGTGCACGGCGTCGCGGGCGAGGAAGTCCTGGTCGGCCAGCACTCCGGGGTACCGCTCGTCGGTGGTGTCCTTGAAGAAGACCCGGCGCTCCCGGTTCAGATCACGCAGCGCCGCCATGAGTTCGGCTTCCGTGGCCGTCTGCCGCCCCTCCACCTCGCACCTGCCGAACTCGGCCAGGTAGGAGAACGGTTCGTGCACGACGCCCAGGTCGCCGCGCTCCCCCATCACCCGGAAAAAGGCCGTGGACCGGCTCCGCGGAACACTCCACAAGGCCAGCATCGGCTTACCGGCGTTCCCTTCCTGCGTCATACACCCTCCACGATTCGTCGACGGAACTTGCACATCGGATGGATGGTATGTCCCGATCGGTGGATGGCGGACCCCCGGAACGTCAGGTGCACAGGACGGCTTACCCGTTGTCGTCACTGTGTTGAGGGTGGCATTGATTGTTCCACCTGGTGCGCATTCCACAGCCGGGAACGGGGCGGCAGAATGTGCCGAGGAAGACCGACAGGCACGGTCTTTCACGCCTTCTCGAAATGAACGGAGAGCGAGCATGACTTCCTGCCCGGAATGCAATGTCGGAATTTCCGCACCGAACGTCTCGGCGGTCAGCGAGATCGTCGAGTGCGGGGACTGTCACAGTGAACTCGAGGTCGTCGGCGTCAGCCCACTGCGGCTGGCGCTCGCACCCGACATCGAAGAGGACTGGGGCGAATAGCCGTGCCGCAGTCGGCAGTACGCCTCGCGCTCGTCGCTTCCCGGATACGTTCCGACGAGAAGCTCCTGCTGGCCGCCGCGGAGAGGCAGGCGGTCCCTGTCACCGTGGTGGACAGCCGGACCCTCACCTGTGCCCTGGACGCGGGCCGGCCGGAGTGGGACCTCGCGCTCAACCGCGAGATCGGCTACGCCCGCGCCCTCTACGCCGCCCGCGGCATCGAAGCCGCCCACGGCACCGTCGTCAACAGCGCCCGCGCCACGGAGCTGTGCGGCGACAAGTGGCAGACCTCGGTCGCCCTGGCCGAGGCCGGGGTGGCCACCCCACGCACGGTCCTGGCCCTCACCCCCGAGGCCGCCCTGGACGCACTGTCCGAGGTGGGGTATCCGGCTGTCCTGAAACCGCTCGTCGGCTCCTGGGGGCGGCTGGTGACCCCGGTCACCGACGAGGCCACGGCCCGACTGGTCCTGGAGTACGTCTCCGCCCTGCCGCATCCGACGTCCCACATCGTCTACGCGCAGGAGATGGTGGACAAACGGGGTCGCGATCTGCGGGTCGCCGTCATCGGGGGCCGCGCCGTCGCCGCGGCCCACCGGTCGGGCCCGCAGTGGCGAACCAACGTCCATCTGGGGGCCACCACGCGGGCCTGTGCCCTCTCTCCCGAGCTGGACCGGCTGGCCGTCGACGCGGCCGCCGCCGTCGGCGCCGAGATCGCGGGCGTCGACATCGTGGAGGACGCCGACGGCCGGCCGTTCGTCCTCGAGGTCAACCACGGGTTCGAATTCACCGGTCTCCAGGAGAGCCTGGGGCGGACCCTCGACGTCGCCGGGGAGATCGTGGCCCATCTGACGGAGCGCTCACAAGCGCCCCGGGGCCTCGACGCGCGGGGAGCGGCCGCGTGATCCGGGTCGGCGTGGTGGGCGGGTCCGGTTACATCGGCGGGGAGTTGCTGCGCCTCCTCCTCGGCCATCCGCACCTGTCCCCGGTGTCCACCATCTCGAGCAGGTTCGCGGGGAAGCGGGTGGACGGCGTCCATCCCAACCTCCGCGGCCTGACCGAGCTGACCTTCTCGCCGCCGGAGCAACTGGATCACTACGACGTCCTGATGCTGGCGACCCCGCACCGGGAAACCATGGGCCGGATGCGGGAGTACCTGCGGCGGGCCGACGTCCTGGTCGACCTGTCCGGCGACTTCCGGCTGCGCGACCCCGCCGTCTACGCCCGCCACTACGGCACCGAGCACTGCGAACCCGCCCTGCTGGGGCAGTTCATCACCGGTCTGCCCGAGCTCCACCGCGGCGAACTGCGCCACGCGGACCGCATCAGCGTGCCCGGGTGCATGGCCGCGGCGGGCATCCTGGCCCTGCATCCGGCGGCCCGTGCGGGACTGGTGAAGCAGCCCGTGACCCTGGACGCCCGGACCGGGTCCAGCGGGTCGGGGGCCGCGGCCGGCTCCGCCAACCTGCACGCCGAACGCAGTGGCGCACTGCGCGTGTTCGCCCCCACCTCGCACCGGCACAGCGCCGAGATGGAACAGGCCACCGGCCTGTCCGTGAAGATGACGGCGACCGGCGTCGAGGCCGTGCGCGGAGTCCAGGTCGTCGCCCGCGTGACCCTGGAGGAAGGCGTGGACGAGCGTGCCCTGCGGGCCGCGTACCGGGAGGCCTACGCCGACGAGCCGTTCGTCCGTGTCGTCGCGCAGCGGCGCGGAGGCTACCGCCTGCCGGAACCGAAGATCCTCAACGGCAGCAACTTCTGCGACGTGGGCTTCGCCGCCGACGGCGCGGACGCGGTACTCGTCGGAGCTCTCGACAACCTGGTCAAGGGCGGTGCGGGCAACGCGGTGCAGTGCCTGAACGTGCGCTTCGGCTGGCCCGAGCGGCTCGGCCTCGAATTCCCCGGCCTCCACCCGGCCTGAGTGTGCACCCCGCCCACAGCGACAGCGGTGCGCCCGCGCTGCGGACGCACCGCCCGGAGAGGGACAGCATGAGTGAGATCACGGTGGTCAAATGCGGCGGGAACGCCGCGGTCGACCCGGCGGCGTTGTGCTCCGACGTGGCCGACATGGTGCACGCGGGCCGCAGGGTCGTGGTCGTGCACGGAGGCTCTGCCGACATCGAGGACGTGGCCCGTTCGATGGACACCCCGTTACGGACGATGACCTCGCCGGACGGCGTCACCACCCGCTACACGGACGCCAAGGCCCTGGACATCGTCACCCTGGCACTCGCCGGGCGCGCCAAACCGCGGCTGCTGGGCGAACTGTGCCGGCGCGGTGTCACGGCCCTCGGGATGACGGGGCTGGACGGCGGGCTGCTGCGTGCCCGGCGCAAGAGGGCACATCGGGCACGCGTGGACGGCCGTCTGGTCGTGGTGCGGGACAACCACAGCGGGGTCGTCACCGAGGTGGACTCCGCCCTGATCGTGCGGCTCCTGGACGCGGGGGTCACCCCCGTCATCTCTCCCCCGGCGCTGGCCGAGGACGGACGGCCCGTCAACGCGGACGCCGACCGGGTCGCGGCCGCCGTGGCCGCCGGACTCGACGCCCGGTCCCTGGTGATGCTCACCGGGGCCCCGGGCGTCCTGGAGGACCCCGGCGACGACGCCTCGGTCATTCCCGTGTACGCCGTGGAGGGCGACGGGGCCGTGCCCCGCCTGGGAGGCGGCATGTCGATGAAGCTGGTCGCGGCACGGGACGCCCTGCGCAACGGGGTCTCGCGTGTGGTGATCGCCGACGGCCGGGTGCGCAACCCGCTTCGGGCCGCCGGGGCCACTCGGGTCGTACTGGCGGGAGGAGGCCGGTGAGCGTTCCCACCCGCGCCCCCGGGCGGCCGCCCGCACCACCGGACCACGCGGCGGTGGACACCCTGCACCGCTTCCTGCGGATCCCTTCGCCGTCAGGTGAGGAAGGGCCGATGGCGGCGGAGGCGGTCAGCGTGATGCGCGGCCTCGGCTACCGGGCCGGGACCGACGCGGCCGGCAACGCCGTCGGTGTCATCGGCACCGGGGACGGCCCCCGCCTCATGCTGCTGAGCCACATCGACACCGTCAGCGGGCAGATCCCGGTGCACCTGTCGGACGGGCGTCTCCACGGGCGCGGAGCGGTGGACGCCAAGGCCCCCTTCGCCGCCATGGTCCACGCCGGAGCGGCCCTCGGGCCGGGCTTCCCCGGCAGCATCACCGTCGTCGGGGCCGTCGAAGAGGAGACGCCCGGTTCCAAGGGGGCCGTCGCGGTGCGCGAGACGCACCGGCCCCCGGACGCGCTGGTCGTCGGAGAACCGAGCGGCTGGTCCACCGTCGTCCTCGGCTACAAGGGCAAGCTCGACCTCCGCTACCGCGTCACCCGGCCCCCCACGCATCCGAGCAATCCGGCGCCCAAGGCGGCCGAGCTCGCGGCGGAGTGCTGGCACAACCTCCTGGACCTGCTCGGCCCCGACAGAGGGCACGGCTCGTTCGGCCGGCCGGGCGCCACCCTGGTCGCCCTGCACGGTGATCCCGCCGCGGCCGAGGCGGAGTTCGACGTGCGGATCCCGCCCGGCTTCGACACCGACGCGCTCGTGCGGGCGTTGCGCGACCGCACCCCGTGCGGCGAACTGACCGAACTGCAAGTGGTGTCCGCCGTACGCACCACCCGGCGCGACCCGGTCGTGCGGGCGCTGTCCGCGGCCGTCCGGGCGCACGGTGGCAAGCTCTCCCAGAAGGTCAAGACCGCCACCTCGGACATGAACACCCTGGCCCAGGCATGGGACGTCCCGATGGCCACCTACGGGCCCGGGGACAGCCGTCTCGACCACGCCGACGACGAACACATCGAGATCGACGAGTACCTCAAGGGCGTCTCCGTACTGACCCACGCACTGCGGCGGCTCGCCACCGACGAGACACTCACCAGGAGCCGTACATGACCCTTTCCGTGGCCCATGCGCCCTCCATGACCGAACCGACCGAACCGGCCTGCGACGACCTGACCGCGGCGGCACTGCGCGTACGCGAACGCGTGCTGCGCCTGTGCGCCACGCCGGACGGCGCGCACGCGGGCGGTTCCCTGTCGGAGGTGGAGATCCTGCTCACCCTCTACCGCCGTGTCCTGCGGGTCTTACCGGAGCGGCCCGACGATCCGGACCGCGACATCTTCGTCCTGAGCAAGGGACACGGTGCGGCAGGCCTGTACGCCGTTCTCGCCGAGTGCGGGTTCCTCACCGACGAGGCCCTCGCCTCGTACGGAACGCCCGGCAGCCGTTTCCTCGCGCATCCCACCACCGTCGTCCCCGGTGTGGAGGCGGCGACGGGTTCGCTGGGGCACGGTCTGCCCCTGGGCGTCGGCTTCGCCCAGGCGGCCCGGCTGACCGGCTCCGCCCGGCGCTGCGTGGTCCTCACCGGTGACGGCGAGCTCCAGGAGGGATCCGTCTGGGAGGCGGCGATGGCGGCGGCGTCCCTGGGTCTCGACGCGCTGACCGCCGTGGTCGACCGCAACGAACTCCAGATCAGCGGCGGCACCGAGAGCGTCGTGCGCCTCGAACCGCTGGCGGATCGGTGGCGCAGTTTCGGCTGGACGGTCCGGGAGGCCGACGGCCACGACATCGACGCCCTGACCGAGGTGCTGTCGGCGCCGGCGGAGGGCGGCCGCCCCACGGCCGTCATCGCGCACACGCGCAAAGGACGCGGCGTCCCCGCCATCGAGGGCCAGACCAAGAGCCACTTCGCGAAACTCACCCCGCGGGCGTACGCACGCGCGGTGCGGTCCCTCCAGGGCACCGGGGAGGAGGCCTCATGACCGCCCCGGCAGCCCCGGCCGCGGCGACGCGTTCCGCCCGCGAGACGTACCGCGACGCGCTGGTGCGCCTGATGCTGGAGGACGAGCGTGTCGTCTGCCTGGACAGCGACACCGGACTGTTCTCCGGCGTCGACTTCGGCCCCGCTGCGGCGCGTTACGTCAATCTGGGCATCGCCGAACAGAACATGATGGGGGTGGCCGCGGGGCTGGCCCGCTCCGGCATGGTCCCGTTCGTCAACACCATGGCCGCCTTCGCCAGCACACGCGCCGTCGAGGCGGTCAAGATAGACATCGCCTACGCGGGACTGCCCGTGCGTGTCGTGGCCACCCATGCCGGGCTCTCGGCCGGCCATCTCGGCCCCACCCACCACTGCCTGGAGGACCTGGCCGTCATGCGGTTGTTCCCCGGGATGACCGTGGCCGTGCCGGCGGACGCCGACGCCGTGGAGAGCGTGCTGCACCAGGGCATGGATCTGCCCGGTCCGCTCTACGTACGGCTCGGACGTGCCGCCACCCCCGCCCTGCAGACCACCGCGCGGCCACCGCGTCTGGGCCGGGCCCAACTCCTGCGCACCGGGCCGGACATCGCCCTGGTCGCCTGCGGGCCCTACCCGGTGCGCTACGCGCTGGCCGCGGCGGACGCCCTGGCCGCCGACGGGGTGGAGGCCGCGGTCCTCAACATGCACACGGTGAAGCCGCTGGACACTGCGGCGCTGGCGGACGCGCGAGCCGTGGTGACGGTGGAGGAGCACTGGCGCAGCGGCGGCCTGGGCGGGGCGGTCTGCGAGGCGCTCGCGCCCCGCGGGGTGCGTGTCGCACGCGTGGGTGTGAACGACGCCTTCGTCTCCGAGTCCGGTCCGCACGAGTACCTGCTCGGCGGTGCGGGGCTCAGCGCCGACACGGTGGCCGAGGCCGCCCGCTCGCTGCTGTGAGCGAGGCCGGGCCCGGTCGCGGGCCCGGCCCGGCGGGCGGCCCTCAAGCGCAAGCCCCCGGGGGCCGGTTCGCTGTCATCTCGTGAATGACAGAGCGAACGGAACGCGCCCTCCGGCGTCAACGCCACGCTGCACTTGCGGCCGGCGCCCCCGCACGGGCCCCGCCCCCGTGCTTGCATCGACCTCAGACCCCCTCGCCCGGAGCGAGGGTCCGAACAGTTGCCCGCGAAAGGTGGCATCCATGACCCGTCAGACCGAAGAGACCTACTCCGTCGTCGTCAACGACGAGGAGCAGTACTCCATCTGGCCCGCCCGGCGCCCGCTTCCAGCCGGCTGGACCGCGGTCCCGCTGGACGGTGCCGGCACCGGCACCAAGGAGCGGTGCCTGGAGTACATCGAGCAGGTCTGGCAGGACATGCGGCCGCGCAGTCTGCGCGAGCGCGCGGAGGCAATACGGTGAGCGCCGCGACCGAGGGCACCACCGCGCTCGTGACGGCCCTGTGGGCGGAGACATTCGCCCGGCCGATCGCCGAAGTGGACACGGCGGAGGGCTTCTTCGAGGCCGGCGGCACCTCGTACCGGGCGCTGGCGCTGATGACCCGGATCCAGGAGACCTTCGGCGTGGGGATCCCCCTCGCGACCATCCTCACCGAGGCGACCGTGGACTTCCTGGCCCGGGAGATCGACGACCGGCGCAGCGAGGCACTGCTGGCCGAACTGGACGGCCTGTCCGACGAGGAGGCGGCCCGCCTGCTGGGCGCCGAAGACCGAGAAGGAGCGTGAGACGGTGGACGACGTCAACGACGCGCGCACCCGCACCCAGTCACCGGAAGCCCCGCAGCCGACCGCAGCGCCCCTGTCGGAGGTGAAGGAGAAGCTGCTGCGCATGCGGCTGGAGCGTTCCCGTACCCGCGAGGCCGCGGACACGCCGCTGCAGCCGGTCCCGCGCGACGGCCGGATACCCCTGTCCTTCAACCAGGAGTACCTCTGGTTCATCGACCAGATCACGCCGGGACTCCAGGTCTACAACGTCCCCTTGGTCCTGAGGCTGAGGGGCGACCTCGACTCCGACGCCCTGGGCGGTGCCGTGACCGCGCTGGTGAGTCGTCACGAGGCGCTGCGTACCCGGTTCGCGGCGGCGCACGGGGTGCCGTACCAGGTGCTGCCGCCGGCTCCCGAGCGTGTCCCGGTACCCTGCGCCGACCTGCGCGGGTTGCCCGGGGACGAGCGGGAGGCAGCCTCCCGCGCACGCATGCGCGAGGTGCTCAACGCCCCGTTCGATCTGGCGGAGGACCTGCTGGTACGGACCGAGCTGATCCGTCTCGCCGACGACGAGCACCTTCTCCTGCTCAGCGCGCACCACATCGTCGTCGACGGCTGGTCGCTGGGCAGGCTGGCCGACGAACTCTCCGCCCTCTACAACGCCTTCGTGCGGGGCGAGAGTCCCGAGCTGCCCGTGCTGCCCGTGCAGTACGCCGACTACGCCGCCTGGCAGCGCGCCGCGCTGAGCGGCGACCGGTTGGACAAGCATCTGGCCTACTGGACGGAGCGCCTCGACGAGCTGCCCATCCTCGACTTTCCGACGGACCGGCCGCGTCCCGGCGAGCGCAGCTGGCGCGGCCGTACCTACGAACGCCCGGTGGACGCCGCGACGTACGTCCGCGCGCGCGACCTGGCGGCCCAGGAGCGCTCCACCCTGCTGGGCGTCCTGTACGCCGCCTTCCTGGTGGTGCTCCACCGCTACTCCGGGCAGGACGACCTGGTCGTGGGCACGGTGCTCAGCGGCCGCACCCAACGCGAACTGCACCCTCTGCTCGGCTACTTCGTGAACAGCCTGGTGCTGCGTACCGATGTGTCCGGCGACCCTTCCGCGCGCGACCTCGTCGCCCGCGCGAACGAGAGCGCCACCGGTGCGCTCACCCATCAGGACGTGCCCTTCGGGAAGATCGTCGACGCGGTCCGCGCCGACCGGGATCCCAGCCGGAACCCCCTTTTCCAGGTGTCCTTCACGCTCCAGCCCGGCAGCAACAACGCCGCCTTCGCCTTCGACGGTCTGCACGCCGAGCGGATGCCCGTCGAGGGCGAGACGGCCCGCTTCGACATCGCCTTCCAGGTCGAGGAGCAGCCCGACGACAGCGCGGTCATCTGGATCGAGTACGCCACCGACCTCTTCGACGAGGAGCGCATGCGCGCGCTCGCCGATCACTTCGTCACCGTTCTGGCGCAGATGACCGAGGACCCGGATCGTCCCGTCGGCGACCTCGTCCTCCTGGACGCCGAGGCGTCGCGGGCGGCCCTGGCCCACAATCCGGAGCCGGCCCCGCACGACACGGACGGCATGCTGCTGCACGAACTGTTCGAGCGGCACGCCCGGCGAGACCCCGGGCAGGTCGCCGTCGTGCACGAATCCACCGAACTCACCTACGGCGAAGTGGACGAGGCGGCCGACCGGCTGGCCCGCACCCTGCGCGAGCGGCACGAGGTCGGTCCCGAGACGCTGGTCGCCGTCCTCCTCGGCCGCGGGCCGGACCTGCCCGTCGCCCAGTTGGGTGTGCTCAAGGCGGGCGGTGCGTGGCTGCCGCTCGACCCGGCCAACCCGACGGCCCGGCTGGCGTTCCAGATCCAGGACGCCGGAGCCGCCCTCCTCGTCGGCGCGGGTGAGACGCTGAGCGCGGAACTGCGCGACACGGTGGGCGTCCCCGTGCTCGCTCTGGACGACCCGGACACCACCGCCGCGTCCCGCC
>NZ_JAIGQA010000053.1:0-41315 GCF_019733245.1 Streptomyces sp. WAC04114 | reverse complement strand
CGGCTCCGCGGCGCGCCGGTCGGACGGGGTGGTGGCCGGGGTCCCCGCGTGGGGCGCGGGTCTCGCGGCTTCCGCGGCCGGCACCGGTCTCGCCGTCGCCGCGTGGGCCGGAGGGGTGAGGGGGAGGGCCAGAGCGGCCGCACAGGTGACACCGATCGAGGAAGCAAGGAATCCACGCATGCCCCTGATCTTGGACATAGTCGTACAAGTCTGTCTATTTGGGAGTTGACGGGACGTCGGTCGGAGTTCCGCCGAACCGGTGGCGGATTCGGGGCGCCGCGGTGGGCGGGCCGTTGGGCGGGGACCCGTGCGTTGCGTACGCTTGCGCGGTGAACGCCACCGATCGCACCCCTGCCGACCTGCTGGGTTCCGCGCTCGCCGCGGATCCGGGACGCCCCCTGGTGACCTTCTACGACGACGCCACGGGCGAACGCGTCGAACTGTCCGTGGCCACCTTCGCCAATTGGGTGGCCAAGACCGCGAACCTCCTCCAGGACGAGCTGTCCGTCGAGCCCGGGGACCGGGTGGCGCTGCTGCTGCCCGCGCACTGGCAGACGGCGGTGTGGCTGTTGGCGTGTGCGTCGGTGGGAGTCGTCGCGGACGTGTCCGGCGATGCCCGGGCGGCCGACGTCGTGGTGAGCGGGCCGGACCGGCTGGAGGAGGCCCGGGCGTGCTCCGGTGCGCGGATCGCGATGGCGCTGCGGCCTCTCGGGGGGCGGTTCCCGCAGGCACCCGAGGGCTTCACCGACTACGCGGTGGAGGTGCCGGGGCAGGGTGACCGGTTCGTGCCGTACGCGCCCGTGGATCCGGAGGCGCCCGCGCTGGTCGTGGCCGGGCGGGAGTTCAGCGGAGCCGAGGTGGTCGAGCGCGCCCGGGCGGAGGCGACGGCGCTGGGGCTGACCGGGCCCGGGTCGCGGATCCTGTCGGGGCTGCCGTACGACACGTGGGAGGGGCTGCACGCCGGCCTGTACGGGCCGCTGGCCACCGGGGGTTCCGTGGTGCTGTGCCGGCATCTGGAGCAGGCCGGGGACGGGGTGCTGGACAAGCGGGTGGAGAGCGAACGGGTCACGACGATCGCCCGCGGCGCGGCGGGCCACTAGGCCGCTCCCGCGAGGGTCCGTTCCCCCGGGTATGGCCCCGCGGCGCCATGGGGCCTCCCGCGCGCGGCGCTCGGGGTCACGCCGGGTGTCGCGGGGCCGACGGGGCCTTGCGAACCCCGGGACTTTGCGTGAGGGCGGGGCGCTCCGGGGCCGGCGGGGCTTTCTTGGCCCGGCGGGGGCTTTGCGAGCCCAGGACGTTGCGTGACGGCGGGGCTTTCCAGGACCGGCGGGGCCTTCGCTGGGCCAGCGGGGCCTTCACTGGGCCGGCGGGACCTTTCCTGGGCCGGCGGGGTCGGCTGGGCCGTCTACGCCAAGCTCAGCGGGAACATCACCCCCGACGAGGCCGCCGCGGCCGAGCTCGAGAAGTACGACAAGGAGCGGCCCACCTCCCTGGTCAAGGACGCCCGGAACATCCTGCTGATCGGGTCGGACTCGCGCGAGGGGAGCGACAACGCCCGCTACGGGCGGGACTCCGGCACCGAGCGGTCCGACACCACGATCCTGCTGCACCTGTCCGCGGGCCGGGGCAGCGCCACCGCCGTCTCCCTCCCCCGGGACCTGATGGTGAACCTGCCAGGCTGCCGGCGCCCGGACGGGTCCCGCAGCGCGCCCCGGTTCGCCATGTTCAACCAGGCCTTCCAGCTGGGCGGTTCGGCCTGCACGATCCGGACCGTGGAGAAGCTGACCGACATCCGCGTCGACCATCACGTCGTCGTCGACTTCCATGGCTTCAAGGAGATGGTCGACGCGGTCGACGGCGTCCAGGTGTGCCTGCGGGAGCCGATCGACGACCGGGCCGCCAAGCTACGGCTGCCCGCTGGGCGCGTGACCCTGAACGGCGAGCAGGCACTCGGCTACGTCCGGGCCCGCAAGACCCTCGGCGACGGCAGTGACACCGAGCGGATGGAGCGGCAGCAGCGATTCCTCGGGGCACTCGTCAACAAGGTGCGCAGCAATGACGTCCTGCTGAATCCGGCGAAACTGTATCCCGTGCTGGACGCCGCCACGTCGTCTCTCACCACCGACCCGAAACTGGCCAGCTTGCGTGGTTTGTACGAACTCGTGCGCGGCCTGCGCGACATCCCCATGGAACAAGTGCAATTCCTGACCGTCCCCCGGGAGTCGTATGCGTACGACACCAATCGCGACCAACTCGTGGAGCCCGCGGCGGAGAGGCTCTTCGAGCGGCTGCGGACGGACGCGCCGGTGGTCGTCGAGGGGGGCGGCCTGCAGAATCAGGCCCCGCTGAGGCTCCCCGACACGCGTGACGGGTCGTACGGGGATTCACTTCCGGGCCCTTATCGCGGGCCCTCCGTCACCGTTTCTCCTCCACCGACGTTTCGGGGGAACACGGCAGCCGAGGACACCTGTGAGTAAAGCGGGCACCAAGGCCACTCCAAGGCAATGGGCCCCGCACCCAGGAAATGGGCGAATTGCCCAGGTGTAGGGACGTGGAATGGGTCACCGTCGTGGCTCGGCGCGGAATGGGGCGGTTAGTGTGAGCGATCCGGTGCGCCCGGCTCTGAGGGACGGTCCTGAGGTCGCGCACTGAGTGACCGAGACCCGGGCGCCGTGGAGGGGGAAGGCGCCGCGTGCCCCGACGGAGGAATCAGGCAACCGTGGACGCGCAAGGCCGTGGGCGGGCGGACGACATCGACCCCGCCGACCAGTGGGTGCTCAACCCGAACACCGGCGAATACGAACTGCGACTGGGGCACTCCGCCCCGCAGTCGGGCGTCCCCGCGCCCCGCAGGCCACGGCCCTCCGAGGAGGCCCCGCCGGCCCGCGGCCGCACGGACGCACCCGGCCGGTCGCGACCCGAGACGCCCGGGCGAGCGGTGCCGCCGCCGCGCAGACGCCGCGGGGCGCCGGAGGAGCCGCTGCCGGGCCGGCGCGGACGGCGTCCGGCGAAGGCCTCGAAGGGCAAGAAGGTCCTGCTGTGGACCGGCGGCACAATGGCGTTCGTGCTGGTCGCGGGTGCGGGCGCGGCGTACTTCTACATCGAGCACCTGAACGGCAACATAGCGTCGGTCTCCGACGACGGCGCGAGCACCGGTGGCTTCAGCAAGGACAAGGCCATCAACATCCTGCTGATCGGCACGGACAAGCGCACCGGCAAGGGCAACGGCAGCTACGGCGATGCGGGCAGTGTCGGGCACGCCGACACCACGATCCTCCTGCACGTCTCCAAGGACCGTTCGAACGCGACCGCGCTGAGCATCCCGCGTGACCTGATCACCGACGTGCCGGACTGCCCGACCACGCAGGAGGACGGCACGCAGAAGGTCATCCCCGGCACGCGGCAGGCCCGCTTCAACACGAGCCTCGGCCAGGACGGCCGCACGCCCAGCTGCACCATGCGGACCGTGACCGAGCTGACCGGGGTCAAGCCGGACAACTTCATGGTCGCGGACTTCAACGCGGTCAAGACGCTGACCAGCGCGGTCGGCGGGGTCGAGGTCTGCGTGGGCAAGGACGTCGACGACCCGGACTCGCACCTCAAGCTGTCCAAGGGCACCCACACCATCGAGGGCGAGCAGGCCCTGGCCTTCGTGCGCACCCGGCACGCCGTCGGCTTCGGCGGGGACCTGAGCCGGATCGAGCTGCAACAGCAGTTCCTGAGCGCGCTGATGCGCAAGCTGAAGTCCAACGACACCCTCACCAGCCCGTCGAAGATGCTCGACCTGGCCGAGGCGGGCACCGAGGCGCTGACCGTGGACTCGCAGCTGGACAGCATCGGCAAGCTGAAGGACCTCGGTCTGGAGCTGGGCAAGCTCAATACCAAGAACCTGACGTTCACCACCGTTCCGGTCATCGACAACCCGACCGAGAAGGTGAAGGCCACGGTCGTGCTGAACGAGTCGACGGCCCCGCAGGTCTTCGGCATGATCAGGAACGACGTCTCCTTCACCGCCGTCAAGGAGCAGAAGAAGAAGGAGGCCGCCGCGGTCGCCGCCCGGCTGAAGGGCGCCAAGTCCCCGGCCTCCGAGGTGCGGGTGCGGGTCCTCAACGGCGGTGCCGTCGCCGGCAGCGCCCAGGAGACGCTGAGCTGGCTGCAGAACGAGGAGGGCGTGACCAAGTCGGAGAACGCCGGCAACGCGCCCGCCTCGCTGGCGAAGACCACCCTCGAGTACGCGCCGGACCAGGCCGACCAGGCCCGCCGGCTCGCCGGCATCATGGGCCTGCCCGGGTCCGCGATGAAGCCGGGCGAGAGCGTGACCAACGACCAGGGGCTGCCCGCGATGACGCTCACCCTCGGCAAGGACTTCGAGGGGGCGGGGGTCTCCCTCGCCGCACCTTCAAAGGCACCGGAGGGCGTGCAGAAGTCCACCGCCGACAAGGTGGAGTGCGCCAAGTGACGTGCATTCCCTTCGCGTTCGCCGAAGTTCCTTCAAACAAATGGGTGGGATTGCCCAGTTGTGAGAACGTGGAATTTCTCACCCACGTCGCTTGACGCCGAAGTGTGCGGATAGTGTGTGCGATCCAGTGCTCTCACCCATGAGCTCCGTCCTGGGGGCGTGCACTGCTTCACCAGCACCGAGCGCCTTCCGGGGGAGGGCGCCGCGTGGCCCGACGGAGGAATCAGGCAACCGTGGACGCGCAAGGCCGTGGGCGGGCGGACGACTTCGACCCCGCAGACCAGTGGGTACTCAACCCGAACACCGGCGAATACGAACTGCGACTGGCCCCTTCCGCAGCGCAGTCGTCCGTTCCCGGGCCCCGTGGTTCCAGCGGCCGCGGCACGGCCGGAAGGGGCGGCGCGGCCCGCACCGGCCGGACCGCCCCCGCCCGGCGTCCCGGTGCGGCCCCACCCGACGGTGAGGCCCCTTCCACGCGCAGACGCACCGGCGCCCCGGCCGACGCGGCCGCGGGGCGCCGCGGGCGCCGTCCGGTGCAGAAGAAGGCGAAGGGCAAGAAGGTCCTGATGTGGACCGGCGGCACGCTGGCCTTCGTCCTGATCGGGGCGAGCGGGGCCGCGTACCTCTACTACGAGCATCTCAACAACAACATCACGTCCGTCTCCGACGACGGCGCCGGCACCGGCGGGTTCAGCAAGGACCGCGCGATCAACATCCTGCTGATCGGCACCGACAAGCGCACCGGCAAGGGCAACGAGGGCTACGGCGACAAGGACAGCGCCGGGCACGCGGACACCACGCTCGTACTGCACGTGTCCAAGGACCGGTCGAACGCCACGGTGCTCAGCATTCCCCGTGACCTGATCACCGACATCCCGGACTGTCCGACGACGCAGGAGGACGGCTCGGAGAAGATCATCCCGGGCAAGCAGCGCACCCGCTTCAACAACAGCCTCGGGCAGGAGGACCGGACGCCGAGCTGCACCATGCGCACGATCACCGAGCTGACCGGGCTGAAGATGGACCACTTCATGGTGGCCGACTTCAACGCGGTCAAGACGCTGACCAGCGCGGTGGGCGGTGTCGACGTCTGTCTGGCCAAGGACATCAAGGACCCCGACTCCAAACTCGACCTGCCCAAGGGCGAGCACACGATCGAGGGCGAGCAGGCCCTGGCCTTCGTCCGCACGCGGCACTCCGTGGGATTCGGCGGCGACCTGAGCCGGATCGAGCTGCAACAGCAGTTCCTGGGCTCGATGATGCGCAAGCTGAAGTCCAACGACACCCTCACCAGCCCGTCAAAGATGATCAAGCTGGCGGAGGCGGGCACCAAGGCGCTGACCGTCGACGACCGGATCAGCACGATCAAGAAGCTGGCCGATCTCGGGGCGGAACTGGGCAAGTTCGACACGAAGAACCTCACGTTCGCCACCGTGCCGGTCGTCGACAACCCGGCGGAGCAGGTCAAGGCGACGGTGGTTCTGAAGGAGCCTCAGGCCCAGCAGCTGTTCGCGATGGTCCGGGACGACGTGTCGCTGACCGAGGTGAAGCAGGAGAAGAAGAAGGAGAAGGCCGCCGAGGCCGCCCGGCTGAAGGGCACCAAGGCGCCGGCCTCCGAGGTGCGGGTGCGGATCCTCAACGGCGGCGCCGTCGCCGGCAGCGCCCAGGAGACCCTCAGCTGGCTGCAGGTCCAGGAGGGCGTGACCAAGTCCGAGAACGCGGGCAACGCCGAGCAGCCGCTGGCGAAGACCACCCTGGAATACGGGCCCGACGAGGCGGACCAGGCGCGTCGGCTCGCGGAGATCATGGGCCTGTCGGGGGCGGCGCTCAAGCCGGGCAAGAGCGTGACCAACTCCCAGGGCGTCCCCGCGATGACGCTGACCCTGGGCAAGGACTTCGAGGGTGCGGGCGTGCCGCTCACGACTCCGGAGAAGGTGCCGGAGGACGTGCAGAAGGCCACGGCCGACAAGGTCGAGTGCGCGAAGTGACCTGAGCGTCCCGTTCCGCGTCTCACAGATGGACGGAGCATGCCCGGACGAATCGGCCGGGTGTACATCCGACCGGGCATGTCAGTGGTCCAACCAGGAGCGGGCACGAGCGTGCTCCGGCGGAGCGGCGGGGGAACCCGCGTTTCGCACGGACACGGGTCACCCGTGATCCGAACATGACGCGGGCGATCCCGTGGGTCGGCCGTAGGGGTGGGAGGCAGGGGTATGGCGCAGAGTGACGTGCGCGGAGGCAGCACACGGCACGATTCGGGCGGCCTGGCCCAGGACGAGCGTCCGGGGACGGCGGCGCCCGCGGGGGGCGGGAGCGAGGGGGACACGGGCGACGGTCACGGCCGGCGGCGTGGCCGTCGGCGCGGCGGGGGCCGCCGGATATTGCGCTGGTCCGCGATCGTGCTGTCGGTCCTGATACTCGGGACGGCCGGCGCCGGATACCTCTACTACCGCCATCTCAACGGCAACATCGACAAGGGCAAGCGCAACGCCGGCGAGTCCGACGTCAAGAAGACCGGGCCCAACGCGGACGGCCAGACCCCGCTCAACATCCTGCTGATCGGTTCCGACAGCCGGAACTCCGCGGAGAACGTCAAGCTCGGCGGCGGCCGGGACAACGTCGGCAGCAAGCCCCTGGCGGACGTGCAGATGCTCCTGCACGTCTCGGCGGACCGCGAGAGCGCGTCCGTGGTGAGCATCCCGCGGGACACCCGGGTGGACATCCCGAAGTGCATCGACCCCGACACCGGCGAGACCTACCCGGCCAAGAACACGATCATCAACGAGACGCTCCAGCGCGGCGGCCCGGGCTGCACCCTGGCCACCTGGCAGAACCTGACCGGCGTGTACATCGACCACTGGATGATGGTCGACTTCGCCGGAGTGGTGGACATGGCGGACGCCGTCGGCGGCGTCCCGGTCTGCGTCAACCAGAACGTGTGGGACCGGCCGCTGCCCGGCCAGGGCGGCGGCTCGGGGCTGAAGCTGAAGCGCGGCACGCACAAGGTGCAGGGCAAGCAGGCGTTGCAGTGGCTGCGCACCCGCCACGCCTGGGGCAGTGACCCGCTGCGCGCCAAGGCGCAGCACATGTACATGAACGCCATGATCCGGACGCTCAAGCAGCAGAACGTCTTCACCGACACCGGCCGCCTGATGGGCCTGGCCGAGTCGGGCACCAAGGCGCTGAAGGTGTCCGAGGAGATCGGCACGGTCAAGGAGCTGTACGACGTCGGCATGCAGCTGAAGTCCGTCCCGACCAACCGCATCACGATGACGACGATGCCGTGGATCGAGGACCCCCTGGACCGCAACCACCTCGTGCCCAAGCCCGAGGACGCCGCCAAGATGTGGGCGATGCTGCGCGACGACATCTCCTTCGACAAGGCCGGGAAGGCCCGCGCCGACGCGGCCTCGGGCCCGTCCCCGGCGTCGGTGGAGGCCACGGGTCCCGCCGCCGCGCCGGCCGCGGGCCTCTCGGTCTCCGTCGTCAACGGCACGGCCAGTGATCAGCAGGCCGCCGTTCCCCGGCGGGCCGCCGCGATCGTGGCCGCGCTGCAGCAGGAGGGCTTCAGCCGGGCCGTCGCCTCCGGGCAGCAGGATCCGCATGGCCGGACCCAGGTGACGTACCCGAAGAGCACCGGGGAGCAGGGCCGGGCCAACGCGCTGTCGGTGGCGAAGGCGGTCGGCATCCCGAGCAGCCAGGTGCGGGCCACGGACGACCTGACCACCACGCTGACCATCGGCAGCGACTGGCGGGAGGGCACGACCTACCCGAAGCAGAAGGCTCCCGAGGCGGGCGACCTGCCCGACTCCGCGGACGCGCTGAGCGCGGACAAGAAGGAGTGCATGGACGTGTACAAGCCCTACCAGTGGTGAACGCGTCCGCGGCATGAAGGAGCGGGGCCCGCCGTCCGGGAGGACGACGGGCCCCCTTTCGTATGCGCGGGCGGTTCAGCGGCGAGGTGCCTCGGCCGGCTGGCTGCGGCTGGCGCGCCAGGCCGGGTAGAGCCGGGCGAGCCCACCGGTGGCCCGGCCGACCAGGGGGGCGGTCACCGCCGTCGCCGGATGGATGACCGGCGTCCACTCGCGGTGGACGGCCATGACGACGACGGTCACCGTCCCGAGGCTCGTGCCGACCAGGCCGCCGAGCGCGCCGGCTCGGCCAGGAACTGGACGGTGATGTGCCGCCCCCGGGCGCCGAGCGCGCGGCGCAGGCCGCTCTCCCCGGTGCGCTCCAGCACGGCGACGAGCGGCCGGGGCCCGCTGACCGACGGGACCGGCACCGCACTCCGGCGTGCGCACACGCCAGGTGGCCCTCCCCGTCCGGGGAGGGGCCCCTGGCCGCGTCGGGTCAGCTCGCGGTGGCGTCCGCACGCACCGCGGGGCGCCGGGAGGCGATGACCTTCCTCGCCAGCGCCCGCGGGCTGGTCAGGAAGCCCCAGCCCCACGACATGTGCATCGTGGCCAGCGCCACGGGGATCTGCAGCCGCGCCTTCAGCGGTAGGCCCTTGCCCGCCGGCAGCGAGCCGAGCAGGATCGCCGCGAGGTAGCCGCCGGGCACGACGAAGCCCCACGGCGTCAGCAGGGCGCCCACCAGGATCCCGGCCCCGATCGCGCACACGGCGGCCGGCGGGGCGAGGTAGCGCAGGTTGATCGAGCCCTCGTGGAAACGGGCGACCACGTGCCGCCAGCGGCCGTAGTCCTTGTACTGCTTGGCCAGGGCCTTCACGCTCGGCCGCGGGCGGTACGACACCTTGAGCTCGGGCGAGAACCAGATCAGGCCACCGGCCTCACGGATACGGAAGTTCAGCTCCCAGTCCTGGGCGCGGATGAACTCCACGTTGTATCCGCCCTGCTGCTCCAGTGCCTCGCGCCGGAACACACCGAGGTAGACGGTCTCGGCCGGACCGGCCTGGCCGCCGGTGTGGAAGGCGGCGTTGCCGACCCCGATCTTCGAGGTCATCGCGGCGGCGACCGCGTGCTCCCAGTCGTTCTCGCCCTCGGCGTGCATGATGCCGCCGACGTTCTGCGCGCCGGTCTCCTCCAGGAGCCGTACGGCGGTCGCGATGTAGTTCGGCGAGAGCATGCCGTGCCCGTCGACGCGGACGACGATCGGGTGCCGGGAGGCGTTGATCGCCGCGTTCAGCGCCGCGGGCGTACGGCCGGTGGGGTTGGGGACGGTGTGGATACGCGCGTCTTCGGCAACGAGCTCGGCGGCGATCTCGTCCGTGCGGTCCGTGGACGGACCGAGGGCGATCACGACCTCCATCTCGCCGGCGTACTCCTGCGCGAGGATCGCTTGGACTGCTCCCCGCAGATGCCGCTCCTCGTTGAGGACGGGCATGATCACGGAAACGGCGGGGTGCCGCACGTCGGGATTGGCGTTCATAGGGGCCTCACGTTACCGCGAACGGGGGACAGCATTGCGCGCCGCCGGGGCGGTGGCGCGGGCCGCAGATCGTATCGGCCTACGGTTTCACGGATCCCACGTACGGCCGTCGTCCGGAGGTGCCCCATGCCCACACCGCCGCGGTCCCCTCGGTCCACCGCCGCTCCCCGCCGCCGCACGCAGCCGCCCGCTCCCCGCCGCGCTCCCCGCAGGTCCGCACCGCCCGCGCGGCGGCCGCGCTGGGCCATGCGGGCGGTCACCACGCTGTCGGTGGTGGTCCTCGCCTCCGCCGGCATCGGGCACGCGGTCATGACCAGCCTGGACGCGGACATCGCCCGGGTCGACCCCTTCAAGGACATGAAGAACCGCCCGCAGGCGGGCCACGGCATGAACGTCCTGCTGGTCGGCACGGACGGCCGCGAGAAGATCAGCAAGGAGGAGCGCCGCAAGTACCGGCTGGGCGGCGCGCCCTGCCACTGCACCGACACGATCATGATCGTGCACATCTCCGAGGACCGGGAACGGGCCAGCGTGGTGAGCCTGCCGCGCGACTCGTACGCGGTGACGCCGGCGCATGTCGACCGGGTGTCCGGCAAGCGGCACCACGGACACCCCGTCAAGCTGAACGCCGCGTACGCCGAGGGCGGGCCGCAACTGACCGTGCGCACGGTCGAGAGCATGACGAAGGTGAAGATCGACCACTACCTGGAGGTCGACTTCACCAGCTTCATGAAGACGGTGGACGTGGTCGGGGGCGTCCAGATCTGCACCGCCGACCCCCTCAAGGACAGCTACACCGGCCTGAACCTGCCGGCCGGGCGGCACACGCTCGCGGGCGGGCAGGCGCTCCAATTCGTCCGCGCCCGGCACGTCGACGGGGCGTCCGACCTGGGCCGCATGAAGCGGCAGCAGCGTTTCATGGCGGCCCTGGTGGAACGGCTCACCTCGTCCGGGATCCTCCTCAACCCGATGAAGTTCCGGGACGCGACCCGGGCGGTGCTCGGCTCCGTACGGGCCGACAAGGGCTTCGGCACGGACGAGATGCTGGAACTGGGCCGCGCCATGCGGAACTTCTCCCCCTCCTCCTCCGAGTTCACGACCGTCCCGATCGGGCGGATGGGGTTCGCCGTGAAGGGCGTCGGCTCGACGCTGAAGTGGGACCCGGTGAAGTCGGAGCGGCTCTTCCACGCCCTGCGCAAGGACCAGCCGCTGTCCTTGCACCGGCCGCACGGCGCGGCCCGGGTCGTCCCCGTAGCCCCGCAGCAGATCCGCGTCCAGGTGGAGAACGGCACCGGCGCGCCCGGCCTCGGCCGCCGCGTGGACGCGGCCCTGGCCTCGACGGGCTTCCGCACGACCCACACCCCCGTGAACTCCGCCACCCGTGACGTGAAACGCACGGTCGTCGCCTACGACCCCCGCTGGGACCGCTCGGCCCGATCCCTGGCGGCGGCCCTGCCGGGCAGCGAACTGCGGGTGGTCAAGGGCTTGGGCGCGACCCTGAAGGTGATCGCGGGCCCCGACTTCGAACGCGTCCGCAAGGTACGCGCCGAGGACCCGGGGCAGGGCGAGTTCGGGGTGGTACGGGGGGACGAGGTGGCGTGCAGCTAGGGGCGACGACGTCCGTGCAATCCGGCAGCGGCGCATGCCCCCAGGGGCGCGGGGAACTGCGCGACAAGCCCCCACACACCCAAGGCCGGAGTCCAGCGCGCCCTGTCGTGGCGTTCGTGTAGGCAGGCGGCGCATGCCCCCAGGGGCGCGGGGAACTGCGCGACAAACCCCCACGCACCCGAGGCCAAAGTCCAGCGCGCCCTCCCACGGCGTCAGCGAAATACCAAGGAGGCGCGCGGCGTCAACGCCCGGCCGGGCCGGTCAGTCCTCGATGCCCTCTGCTGCTCGCTTCTCGCGGAGGTCCATGATCGCTCGGCGGCGGGCCAGGCGGTGGGTGCGGCGGATCTGGGCCTCCTGGTAGCGGCGCTTGTCGCGCTCGGTCTCCGGGAGGACCGGCGGGACCCGGCGGGGCTTGCCGTCGGCGTCGACCGCGGCGAAGACGAGATACGCGGAGCCGACCTGCGTGGCCGGGGCGGACTCGTTCCAGCGTTCGGCCAGGACCCGGACGCCGACCTCCATGGACGTCCGGCCGGTCCAGTTGACCTGGGCCTTGACGTGCACCAGGTCACCGACGCGGACCGGCTCCAGGAACGCCATCTCGTCCATGGACGCGGTGACCGCAGGCCCGCCGGAGTGCCGCCCGGCCACGGCCCCCGCCGCGTCGTCGACCAGCTTCATGATCACCCCACCGTGCACGGTCCCCAGAAGGTTCGTGTCGTTGTGGGTCATGATGTGGCTGAGGGTGGTGCGGGACGCCGAAGTCGGCTTGCCCGGGATATCCGTACTGCCGGAATCCGCAGCTGGGGCCTGGTCTGTCATGGCCCCCACCTTATGCCGAGGCGGCATGAGGGGGATTTGTGTCAGCTTCGCCACAGCCGTGCTCTGATTTTCCGACGACTCTTGTATGGGCCACTACGGAGACCGGCACACTGGGGCGCATGAATGACTGGCCCGAGGGATACACCGGCGACAACCGCGGCAGCCGCTACGGACGTGGCAGCTCGAGCGCACAGCCCGAGAGCGCCCGTGTCATGCGGCAGGTCCGCCGCGGTCCGGCGGCATCGCCCGGGCAGGCGGGATACGGCGGCGCCCCGCCGTACGGCGGCGGAGTGCCGCAGCAGCCGTCGTACGTAGACGGGGGCTACGGCACCGGCGACGGCTACGACAGCGGCTACAACACCGGCCAGGTCTACGGCTCCCCCGGCGGCAGAGGCCCCGGCGGTCCAGACGACGGCCTGTACGAGCCGCGCCCCGCCCCGAACTGGCGCCGCCGGATCAAGGTGACGACCATCACGCTGGTGACCCTGCTGGTCGTGACGAGCGTCGCCACGTACTTCTGGGCCGATTCCAAGCTCAACCGCGACGTCGACCTGTCGAAGGTCATCGAGCGTCCGGAGGCGGGCGAGGGCACGAACTACCTGATCGTCGGCTCCGACAGCCGCAAGGGCATGTCGGCCGAGGAGAAGAAGAAGCTGCACACCGGCTCCGCCGAGGGCAAGCGCACGGACTCGATGATGATCCTGCACACCGGCGGCGGCGCCCCGACGCTGATCTCGCTGCCGCGCGACTCGAACATCACGATCCCGTCGTTCAAGGGCTCCGGCTCCGGCAAGCTCTACCCGAACACCGGCCGCCAGACGAAGCTGAACGCGGCCTACGCCGAGGACGGCCCGGAGCTGCTGGTGCGCACCGTGGAGGCCAACACGGGCCTGCACATCGACCACTACGTGGAGATCGGCTTCGCCGGCTTCGCGAACATCGTGGACGCGGTCGGCGGCGTCGAGATGGACATCCCGCAGGACATCAAGGACACCAAGTCCGGCGCGGACCTCAAGAAGGGCAAGCAGACGCTGAACGGCGAGCAGGCCCTCGCCTTCGTCCGCACCCGCTACGCGCTCGCCGGCTCCGACCTGGACCGTACGAAGAACCAGCAGAAGTTCCTCTCGGCCCTGGCCAACCAGGTCGCCACCCCGGCCACGGTCCTCAACCCCTTCAAGCTGTACCCGACCATGAGCGCCGGCCTGGACACCCTCGTGGTCGACAAGGACATGAGCCTGTTCGACCTGGCGTCGATGTTCTGGGCGATGAAGGGCGTCAGCGGCGGCGAGGGCAAGTCGATGAACATGCCGATCGCGGGCAACAGCGCCAACGGCAACCTCCAGTGGGACACCGCGAAGGTGAAGACGCTGGTGAGCCAGCTGAAGAACGACGAGCAGGTCACCGTCTCGGGCAACTGAGCGGACACCGCCCCGGACGACCGGGCGGGCAGGCAGCGGAAGGGGGGCACCGGTCCGGGTGCCCCCCTTCCGCTGTCTGCGGCGGTTCTCACATCGACGCGGCCGACATCGAGCGGCAACTCTCGGCGCAGCGGCGACACGCCTCGGCACAGCGCATCATCTGCGCGTCGTCCGGCATGGACATACACGCCTCGGCACACATGTCACAGGCCCGGGCGCACATCGCGCACATCTCGGCCATCAGGGGCGAGCGGCGCATCATCATGTCGGCGCACATGCGCGTCATCTCGGCGCAGTCCATGACCGTGCGCATGATCTGCATCTGGGCCGGGCCGCCCATCTGCAGGCAGGAGCTCATGGTCTCCTCGCACACGCTGTGGCAGGTCATGCACGCCTGGACGCAGTCCTGCATCTCCTTGCTCAGCGGGGTGGTGGTGGCGGCGGGCTGCTGGGTCATGTCGTCCTCCAGGGGGTGGCGGGAGCCGCGGTTCGACACCCGCACCTCTCGTCCTACGCCTGTGACCCCATGAGCACCACAGGGCGGACCCACCCGTGTGCGGTGCTCTTCCGGTTGTGAGGCACGACGCACCGGGCCCTGCGTGAAACAGCCCGCAGCGGCAAAACGGGGTGCAGGTGCGCCGGGGGCCCGGCGTCGCCGGGGCGGGGGCGGCGAGAGACACGTGCAGGGGGGAGACCCGAACATGACACAACAGACGTACGACGAGACGAGAACTCCGGAGCCGAGAGGGCCCGAGGAGCAGAAACAGCGGCTGCGCAGACGGCTGGAGCGGCTGCTCGGTATCGCCGCGACCGAGGGCAACGAACTCGTGCCGTTGCGCAACGGCGATGAGATCTTCCCGGCGATGCTGGCGGCCATCCGGGCCGCGGAGCACACGGTCGACATGATGACGTTCGTGTACTGGCGGGGCGAGGTCGCCCACGAGTTCGCCGCGGCCCTGGCCGAGCGGGCCCGGGCGGGTGTCCGGGTGCGGCTGCTGCTGGACGGCTTCGGGGCGAAGGAGATAGAGCGGGACCTGCTGAACGCCATGGACGAGGCCGGCGTCCAGGTGGCATGGTTCCGCAGACCCTCCCGCCTGTCGCCGATGCGGCAGAACCACCGCTGCCACCGCAAGGTGCTGGTCACCGACGAGCACACCGCCTTCACCGGGGGCGTGGGCATCGCGGAGGAATGGTGCGGCGACGCGCGCAACCCGGACGAGTGGCGCGACACCCACGTGCAGGTCCGCGGCCCCGCCGTGGACGGCATCGCCGCGGCCTTCGCGCAGAACTGGGCCGAGTGCCACGACGACCTCTACGACGAGCACGACCGCTTCACCGCCCAGGAGCAGCCGGGCCGGGCCACGGTCCAGGTGGTGCGGGGCTCGGCCTCCTTCGGCTGGCAGGACATGCAGACGGTCCTGCGGGTCCTGATCACCTCGGCGCAGGAACGGCTGCGGCTGGAGACGGCCTACTTCGCCCCCGACACCTACTTCATCGACCTGCTGGCCGCCGCGGCCCGCCGCGGGGTCCGGGTCGAGATCCTGCTGCCCGGCCCGCACACCGACCAGCGGGCGTGCCTGCTGGCCGGACGGCAGCACTACCAGACGCTGGTCGACGCCGGTGTGGAGGTGCGGGAGTACCAGCCGACCATGCTCCACACGAAGATCATCACGGTGGACGGGGTCTGCTCCCTCATCGGCTCCACCAACTTCAACCGCCGCTCCATGGAGCACGACGAGGAGGTCGTCCTCGCCGTCCTCGACGAGGACTTCACCGCGCGGCTCGACGCCGACTTCGAGGCCGACCGCAAGCACAGCGACCCGATCGACCCGGCCCGCTGGAAGCGCCGCCCGCTGTCCGAGCGCCTGGCCGAGGCCGCGGTGACCCCGATCCGGCGGTTCCTGTGAGACACGTCGGCCCCCGGCACGAGCCGGGGGCCGAGGAGCGTCCGCAGGGTCGGGTTACGGCAGGTTGCGCGCCATGACGATGCGCTGGACCTGGTTCGTGCCCTCGTAGATCTGCGTGATCTTCGCGTCGCGCATCATGCGCTCCACCGGGTAGTCGCGCGTGTAGCCGTAGCCGCCGAGGAGCTGGACCGCGTCCGTGGTGACCTCCATCGCCACGTCCGACGCGAAGCACTTGGCGGCGGCGCCGAGGTAGGTGAGGTCGGCGTCGACGCGCTGGGAGGCGGCGGCGGCCTGGTAGGTCAGGGCGCGGGCGGCCGAGATCTTCATGGCCATGTCGGCGAGCATGAACTGGATGCCCTGGAAGTCGGCGATCGGCTTGCCGAACTGCTTGCGCTCCTGGACGTAGCCCTTGGCGTAGTCGAGGGCGCCCTGGGCGATGCCGAGGGCCTGGGCGGCGATGGTGATGCGGGTGTGGTCGAGGGTCTTCATCGCCGTCGCGAAGCCGGTGCCCTCCTCGCCGATCATGCGGTCGGCGGGGATGCGGACGTTGTCGAGGTAGACCTCGCGGGTCGGGGAGCCCTTGATGCCGAGCTTCTTCTCGGGGGCGCCGAAGGAGACGCCCTCGTCGGACTTCTCGACGACGAAGGCGGAGATGCCCTTGGAGCGCTTGGTGGGGTCGGTGACGGCCATCACCGTGTAGTACTCGGACTCGCCGGCGTTGGTGATCCAGCGCTTCACGCCGTTGAGGATCCAGTGGTCGCCGTCGCGGACGGCCTTGGTCTTCATGCCGGCGGCGTCGGAGCCGGCGTCCGGCTCGGAGAGGCAGTAGGAGAACATGCCCTCGCCCTTGGCGAGCGGTGTCATGTACTTCTTCTTCAGGTCCTCGGAGCCGGAGAGGATCACCGGCAGGGAGCCCAGCTTGTTCACGGCCGGGATGAGGGAGGAGGAGGCGCAGACCCGGGCGACCTCCTCGATCACTATGACGGTGGCCAGCGCGTCCGCGCCGGAGCCGCCGTACTCCTCGGGTACGTGCACGGCGTGCAGGTCGTTCGCGACCAGCGCCTGGAGGGCCTCGCGCGGGAAGCGGGCCTCCTCGTCCACCGCGGCGGCGTGCGGCGCGATCTTCGCCTCGGCCAGGGAGCGGACGGCGTCACGGAGCATGTCGTGCTCCTCGGACGGGCGGTACAGGTCGAAGTCAGCCGATCCGGCCAAGGTCTCTCACGCTCCAAAACGCTGCGATGCTGACGCTAACTACCGTTAAGTAATCAAAAGTTTATGGGGTCGCCCACGCGAGTGATACGTGAGCTAGGCGACAGCGGAGAAGTTGCCCAGTGAAGCGCGCTGCCATGCCCCGGCTATGCTCGGGCGCGCACCGCATGCCGTAGACCCCTGGAGTACCCATGGCCCTGAAGATCACCGTGATCGGCACCGGTTATCTCGGCGCGACACACGCGGCGGCCATGGCCGAACTGGGCTTCGAGGTGCTCGCCCTCGACGTGGTGCGCGAGAAGATCGAGAAGCTGGAGCGCGCCGAGGCCCCGATGTACGAGCCGGGTCTCGAGGAGCTGCTGCGCCGGCACGTCGCCGGCATCGAGGGTTCCAGCGGCCGGCTGCGCTTCACCCAGGACTGGGCGGAGATCGGCGCGTTCGGCGATGTGCACTTCGTCTGTGTGAACACCCCGCAGCGGCACGGCGAGTACGCCTGCGACATGAGCTACGTCGACGCCGCGATCGCCTCCCTGGCCCCGCATCTGCACCGTCCGGCGCTGGTCGTCGGCAAGTCGACCGTGCCGGTCGGCTCCGCGGACCGCCTCGCGGCCTACCTGGCCGCGCACGCGCCCGCCGGTCAGGACGCCGAGCTGGCGTGGAACCCGGAGTTCCTGCGCGAGGGCTTCGCCGTCGACGACACGCTGCACCCCGACCGTCTCGTGGTGGGCGTGCGCAGTGAGCGCGCCGAGAAGCTGCTGCGGGAGGTGTATGCGACACCGATCGCCGAGGGCTCGCCGTTCGTGGTGACCGACTTCCCGACCTCGGAGCTGGTGAAGACCTCCGCGAACTCCTTCCTCGCCACCAAGATCTCGTTCATCAACGCCATGGCGGAGGTGTGCGAGGCCGCGGGCGGTGACGTGGCCAAGCTGGCGGAGGCCATCGGCTACGACGACCGGATCGGAAAGAAGTTCCTGCGGGCCGGGATCGGCTTCGGCGGCGGGTGCCTGCCGAAGGACATCCGGGCGTTCATGGCGCGCGCCGGTGAACTGGGCGCGGACCAGGCGCTGACGTTCCTGCGGGAGATCGACTCGATCAACATGCGCCAGCGCGGGCAGATGGTGGAGCTGGCCCGGCAGGCGCTGGGCGGCGGGCCGTTCCTGGGCAAGCGGGTGGCGGTGCTGGGCGCGACCTTCAAGCCCGACTCGGACGACGTGCGGGACTCGCCCGCGCTGAACGTCGCCGGGCAGATCCACCTGCAGGGCGGCCAGGTCACGGTCTACGACCCGAAGGGCATGGACAACGCCCGCGGTGTGTTCCCGACGCTCGGCTACGCCGACTCGGCGCTGGACGCCGTGCGCGGGGCCGACATCGTGCTGCATCTGACGGAGTGGCGGGAGTTCCGCGAGCTGGACGCCGAGGCGCTCGGCGAGGTCGCCGCGGCGCGGGTCATCCTGGACGGCCGCAACGCCCTGGACCCGGAGCTGTGGCGCAAGGCCGGCTGGACGTACCGGGCGATGGGGCGTCCCCGGGCCTGAGCGCGAGGCGCGTCATACGGACGACGCCGGTTCGGCCGAGGCTCAGTCGGCCGAAGCGGCGTCTTCGTGCATTCTGCCCCACCGGGCCGTGCGGCGGGCCGTCCATACCTTTTTGGGCCGGTAGCGGCTGTACCACTGTGGCCCGCAGGCCGCTGTACCTCTCCGGACCCGGCGGCGGCTTGATCTCGTCGGCCCGGAAACTGCTGTACCTCTGTGGGCCCGGTGGTGGCTACACGTCCTTGGCCCGGTAGCGGCGCATTTTAGCGCGGGCTCCGCAGACCTGCATGGAGCACCAGCGGCCGCGGCCTGCCGGGCTGCGGTCGTAGTAGGCCCAGTGGCAGTCGGTGGCCGCGCAGGCCTTGAGGCGTGTCCAGGTGCCGGCGACCAGGGCCTGCGCGACGGCCTCGGCCACGCGCGCGTGCAGGGAGCGGCCGTCGGCGGGGGCGAGGGCGGCCGAGCCGTCCGCCGCGTCGACCGTGACGAGGAGCGGGGCCTCGGCCAGGAGCTCGCCGAGCGGGGTGACGTCGCGGTGCGGCGGGTGGCCGGCGTGGGCGAGCAGCGTCGCGCGCAGGGACTCGCGCAGGGTGCGGGCCCGGTCCGCCTCGTCCGCGGTGACGCCGAGGCGCGCCCGGCCCTCGGCTGTGTCCAGCGCGTCGGCGCCGGACTCCAGGTCCAGCGTGTTCACCAGGGCCTCGACCAGGGTCAGGCCTCCGGGCGCGGGCGATCTCTCCATCATGGCTGGACCGTACCTCTCGCGATTCTCCTTGCGAGGTTACCGCCAATGGGGGAGCATGGAGTAACGGTTACTGGTTGCCCGGCTCTGCGGGTAACGGCGACTTCAAGGAGGAAGTCATGGCTCTCGCCAAACTGGGTGTCGTCGTCCTGGACTGTCCCGACCCGCGCGCACTGGCCGGTTTCTACGCCGAGGTGCTCGGCGGCACACCGACGGTGGAGACCGACGGGGAGGACGAGTGGGTCGATCTGAAGATGCCGGGCGGCACACCCCTGGCCTTCCAGACCTCCGCCGGGTACGTACCGCCGCGGTGGCCCTCCCCCGACGGCTCCCAGCAGTTCCACCTCGACCTCGTGGTGGACGACCTGGACGCGGCCGAGAAGGGCGTGCTCGCGCTCGGCGCGAAGCCGCTGGACGCGGACGACCGGGAGCGGACCTTCCGGGTTTACGCCGACCCTGCCGGGCACCCGTTCTGCCTCTGCGCCTGCTGACACCGGGAGGCCCCATGCCCGCCGTGGCACGTTTCCGTTCCGTGGTCGTCGACTGCCCCGAACCCCGCGAACTGGCCCACTTCTACGCCCGGGTCGGCGGCGGCACACCGGAGGACGACGACCCCGACTGGGTGGTGCTGCGCGTCCCCGGCGGGCCCCGGCTCGCCTTCCAGCGCTCTCCCGGCTACACGGCGCCGGAGTGGCCGCGGGCCGACCGCAACGCCCAGCAGTTCCACCTCGACTTCGACGCCGGTTCGACCTGGGACGAGATCGACGCGGCCGAGGAGCGGGTGCTGGCGCTGGGCGCGCGGGTGCTGGACAAGGAGGACGACGAGAAGAAGGACTTCCGCGTCTACGCCGATCCGGTGGGGCACCCGTTCTGCCTGTGCCGGATCGAGCACGACTGAGCCTCGGGGCCGGTCGAACCGAGCAGCGCGGCTCAGCCCCGGGCTACCCGTCCAGCTCCGAGATCGTCGCCGTGGACGGCTCGCGGCGCTGCTGGGCGGCGCGGGCCGTGAAGTCGGCGCCGCGCAGGACACGCTGGACATTGCCCCAGGTCAGCAGGGCCACGTCCGCCTCCTCCCAGCCGCGCCTGAGCAGCTCGGCGATCAGCCGCGGATAGCAGGAGGTGTCGCCGAGCTCCTGCGGGTGCGCGGCTCCGGAGTCGTACGTGCCGGACAGCCCGACGCAGTGCGCTCCGGCCACGGAGCGGACATGGTCGAGGTGGTCGGCGACATCGCGGACGGTCGGGCCGGTCTGCTCGGCGGTCAGCGGCACCAGGCACAGCCCCTTGGCCGCGCCGAGCTCCGCCAGCAGGTCGTCGGGGAGGTTGGCCGGGTGGGGGCGCAGGCTCCGGGCCGCGGAGCGGCTGCACAGCACGGGTGCCCGGGACAGGCTCAGGACGCGGCGCAGGGTCTGGGCGGACGCGCCGGAGAGGTCCGCGATCACGCCGAGGCGGTTCATCTCGCGTACCACCTCCTCGCCGAACCGGGTCAGGCCCGCCTCGCTCGCCCAGGACGCGCCGGTCAGCGTGAGGACGCGCAGGCCGAGCAGGTGCAGCTGACGCAGAATGCCGATCGAGTCGCCCAGGGCCGGGGCGCCGACGGGGCCGAGGAGCACGGCGACGCGGCCGCAGTTGCGGGCGTCCGCGACCTGCCCGGCCGTGCAGGCCGGCCGCAGCCCCTCCTCGCAGGTCCGCACGACGGTCTTCGCCAGGTCCAATTGCTCCAGAGTGGCGCCGACGGCCCGGTCGCCGTCCAGGCCCTCGGGCAGGTGCAACGACCAGAACAGCGCGCCCACATGGCCGCTGCGCAGCCGGGGCACGTCCGTGTCGACGGTGTTCTCGCCGTCCTCCAGGTCGTACCAGGACAGGCGCTTGAGCGCCCAGGGCAGACCGTTGTAGCCGTCGGCGACGGGGTGCGCGGCCAGGATCGCGCGGGCCCGGGTCATGGGCGCGTCGTCCGGGTCGGAGACGGGCTCGTAGGACTCCGCCGTGACGATGCCCTCGTCGGGGTACGGCTCGGCCAGTTCGTCGAACTCGCCGGCGGCCGCGGCGGCGGTGCGCAGGTCGTCCTGGAGGTCTGCCATGGCGGCTCCGTACGGTCGTTCGTGAGGTACGGCCACCGTCGCACGGAGCGGGGAGTGGTTCCTGGTGGGCGGGGCGTTCGGAGTACGGCGCGGGCCTCGCGTGCGGGGGCCCTCAGGACAGTTGGGCCGCGTCGATCACCTCGTCCAGGGTGTCCCGGGAGCGGACCAGGTCGGCGATCATCCGGTCGATGCGGGCGCGCTCGGCGGTGAGGTCGGCGACCAGCTTCGGCGTGGCGACCACGGAGGGACCGCCGTCGGTGTCCCGCATGCAGGGCAGCAACTGGACGATCTTCTCGCTGCACAGTCCCGCCGCGAACAGCTCCTGGATCCGGATGACCCGGTCCACGGCCGCCTCCGAATACTCCCGGTGCCCGCCGGGAGTCCGCTCGGCGGAGAGCATGCCCTGCTTCTCGTAGTAGCGCAGCGACCGCTCGCTGACCCCCGTGCGCCGGGCCAGTTCACCGATCCGCACGGACCACCTCCAGGGCTTGATTCTGACATGAGTGTCAGGTTCTAGCGTACGGGCATGACGCAGCACACGACAGCTCTCTTCGAACCGGCTCGCCTCCCCGGCCTGGACCTGCCCAGCCGACTGGTGATGGCCCCGCTGACCCGCAACCGCGCCGAGGCGGACGGCACCCCGACCCCGCTCATGGCCGAGTACTACGCCCAGCGCGCCTCGGCCGGGCTGATCATCGCCGAGGCCTCGGCACCGAACGCGGTCGGGCAGACGTACCCCCACATCGCCGCCGTCCACAGCCCGGCCCACGTGACCGGCTGGCGACGGGTCACGGACGCCGTGCGGGACGCGGGCGGGCGGATGTTCCTGCAGCTCCAGCACGGCGGCCGGGTCGGCCACCCCGCGACCAGCGGGCTCACGCCGCTGGCGCCCTCGCCCGTCCCGCTGCCCGAGACGATCCACACGCCCGAGGGGCGGCTGCCGTCCGTCGTCCCCCGGGAGATGACGGGCGAGGACATCCGCACCACCGTCGCCGACTTCGCGAGGGCCGCCCGCAACGCCCTCGACGCCGGCTTCGAGGGCGTCGAGGTGCACTCCGCCAACGGACATCTGCTGCACCAGTTCCTCGCCCGCAACACCAACCTCCGCACCGACGGCTACGGCGGTTCCGTCGCCGCCCGGATCCGGTTCACGGCCGAGGTGACCGAAGCCGTGGCCGCCGAGATCGGGGCCGGGCGGACGGGGCTGCGGGTCTCCCCCGGCGCCACCGTCAACGGCATCGCGGAGGGCGAGACGGAGGAGCTCTACCCGGCGCTCGCCGAGCGGCTGGGCGGGCTGGGGCTCGCGTATCTGCACCTGGTGCGCTCCGACCCGGACACCGAGGTGTTCCGTTCGGTGCGCGCCGCCTGGCCGGGCGTGCTCATCGGCAACCCGGTGCTGAGCGAGTTCACCACGCACGAGGTGCACCGGGCGTCCGGCGCGCTGCTGGCCGCCGGGGCCGATCTGATCGCGCTCGGCCGGCCCTTCCTCGCCAACCCCGACCTGGTGGCACGGCTGCGGCTCGGGGCACCGCTGAACGCGATGCGCGACCGCTACTTCATGTACGTGGGCGGGGCGACCGGCTACACCGACTACCCCACCCTCGGTGATCAGCCGGCGGACGCGTCCAGCGACTCGATCGTGGCGTTGGACGGCGACCGCGTTGCCTGAAGCCCCCGGGCCACGTCCTGCGCCGCGTCCAGCACCCGGACCGCGTTCTTCCAGGTCAGCTTGGCCAGATCGGCCTTGGACCAGCCGCGGTCGAGCAGTTCGGTGAGGAGGTTCGGGTAGCCGGAGACGTCGGCGAGGCCGTCGGGGGTGAAGGCCGTGCCGTCGTAGTCGCCGCCGATGCCGAGGTGGTCGATGCCGGCCGCCTCGCGCATGTGGTCCAGGTGGTCGGCGACCGTCGACACCGTCGCGACCGGCCTCGGGTGCCGCTCCTCGAAGGCGCGGTGGACCTTCATGGCCTCGGCGGTGGTGTCGAGGGGGTGGAAGCCGTGGGCGCGCATGTTCTCGTCGGCCGCGGCCGTCCAGTCCACGGCCGCCTGGAGCACGAACTTCGGCACGAACGTCACCATCGCCATGCCGCCGTTGGCGGGCAGCCGCTCCAGGACGTCGTCGGGGACGTTGCGCGGGTGGTCGCAGACGGCCCGGGCGGAGGAGTGGGAGAAGATCACCGGGGCGGAGCTCGCGTCGAGGGCGTCCCGCATGGTCGTCGCCGCCACGTGGGAGAGGTCGACGAGCATGCCGAGCCGGTTCATCTCCCGGACGACCTCGCGGCCGAACGCGGTCAGACCACCGGCCTTCGGCTCGTCGGTCGCGGAGTCCGCCCAGTCCACGTTGTCGTTGTGGGTGAGGGTCATGTAGCGCACGCCGAGCCCGTACAGGCCGCGCAGGGTGCCCAGGGAGTTGGCGATGGAGTGGCCGCCCTCCGCCCCCATGAGGGAGGCGATGCGGCCCTCCCCGCGCGCGGCCTCCATGTCGGCGGCGGTGAGCGCGGGACGCAGGTCCTCGGGGTGACGGGTCAGCAACTGCCGTACGCAGTCGATCTGTTCCAGGGTGGCCGCGACCGGGTCGGGCGCGTCCGTGCGGACGTACACCGACCAGTACTGGGCACCGACCCCGCCCGCGCGCAGCCGGGGGATGTCGGTGTGCAGATGGGCGCTCTGGTCGGCGGCGATGTCGCGGGCGTCGAGGTCGTAGCGGACCTGCTGGCGCAGCGCCCAGGGCAGGTCGTTGTGGCCGTCGACGACCGGGAACTCGCGCAGGAGTTCCCGGGCCGCCTCCTGGGAGGTCATCGTCGTCACTTCCCCGCGCCGAAGCCGAATCCGCCCGAGCCCTCGACCTTGGAGCGCAGGCGCTTGCCCTTCTCGGTGGCCTGGTCGTTCAGCTCCTGCTGGAAGTCGCGCATCCGGCCGCGCAGTTCCTCGTCGTGCGCGGCGAGGATGCGGGCGGCCAGCAGGCCGGCGTTGCGGGCACCGGCGACGGAGACCGTCGCGACGGGCACACCGGCCGGCATCTGCACGATCGACAGGAGGCTGTCCATGCCGTCGAGGTACTTCAGCGGCACGGGGACGCCGATGACGGGCAGCGGGGTCACGGAGGCGAGCATGCCGGGCAGATGGGCGGCGCCGCCCGCCCCGGCGATGATCACCTTGAGCCCGCGGGCGTCGGCCTGCTCGCCGTAGGCGACCATCTCGCGCGGCATGCGGTGCGCGGAGACGACGTCGACCTCGTAGGCGATCTCGAACTCGTCGAGGGCCTTGGCGGCGGCCTCCATGACGGGCCAGTCGGAGTCCGACCCCATGACGATGCCAACAACAGGGCTCATTCGGTGATGGTGCCTCTCAGGTAGGCGGCAGCGTGACGGGCGCGCTCCAGCGCGTCGTCCAGGTCGTCGCCGTAGGTGTTGACGTGACCGACCTTGCGGCCGGGCTTCACGTCCTTGCCGTACATGTGGATCTTGAGCTGGGGGTCGCGGGCCATGCAGTGCAGGTACGCGGAGTACATGTCCGGGTAGTCGCCGCCGAGGACGTTGACCATGACCGTCCACGGGGCGCGCGGGCGCGGGTCGCCGAGGGGCAGGTCCAGGACCGCGCGCACGTGGTTGGCGAACTGGCTGGTGACGGCGCCGTCCATCGACCAGTGGCCGGAGTTGTGCGGGCGCATCGCGAGCTCGTTGACGAGGATGCGGCCGTCGCGGGTCTGGAACAGCTCGACCGCGAGGTGCCCGACGACGCCGAGCTCCTTGGCGATGTTCAGTGCCATCTCGGAGGCCTCCAGGGCGAGGGCCTCTTCGAGGTCGGGCGCCGGGGCGATGACCGTGTCGCAGACGCCGTTCACCTGCTGCGACTCCACCACCGGGTAGGCCACGGCCTGGCCGTGCGGGGAGCGCACGACGTTGGCGGCGAGCTCGCGCAGGAAGTCGACCTTCTCCTCGGCGAGCACGGGGACGCCGGCCTTGAACGGGTCGGCGGCCTCCTCGACGGAGTCGACGACCCACACTCCCTTGCCGTCGTAGCCGCCGCGGACGGTCTTGAGGACGACGGGGAATCCGTCGCCCTCGGCCGCGAAGGCCGCCACGTCCTGCGGGTCGCTCACGATCCGGTGCCGGGGGCAGGGCACGCCGATCGCGTCGAGCTTCGCTCGCATCACCCCCTTGTCCTGGGCGTGCACGAGCGCGTCGGGGCCGGGGCGCACGGGGATGCCGTCCGCCTCCAGGGCCCGGAGGTGCTCGGTGGGTACGTGTTCGTGATCGAAGGTGATCACATCGCACCCACGGGCGAACTCGCGCAGCGTGTCGAGGTCGCGATAGTCGCCGATGACGACATCGCTCACGACCTGCGCAGCGGAGTCCTGCGGGGTGTCACTGAGGAGCTTGAACCTGATGCCCAGCGGGATGCCAGCCTCGTGTGTCATACGAGCGAGCTGGCCACCGCCGACCATGCCGACTACGGGGAACGTCACTCCCTCAGGGTATCGGCCGCGCCAGGGTGGCCGGTTTCCCGTCCCTCCCCGGGGCCACCCGGACCATCTCCGGCCCTCCCCCCGGTATCCGCAGGAAGATCGCGAGGGAGGGTGGTTAGCATGGCTGGGTTGACGCCGACGACCGGACGGGGGCCTGCACGACCATGGGACATGGTGCCTCTCGGCTCCGGCGGATCGTCCACGAAGTCGCCAAGTTCGGCGCGGTGGGCGGTGCCGGGGTGCTGGTCAACCTCGCCGTCTTCAACCTGGTGCGGCACACCACCGACCTCCAGGTGGTCCGCGCGAGCGTGATCGCGACCGTCGTCGCGATCGTCTTCAACTACGTCGGCTTCCGCTACTTCACGTACCGCGACCGCGACAAGAGCCGCCGCACACGTGAGATGACTCTCTTCCTGCTGTTCAGCGCGATCGGCCTGGTCATCGAGAACGGCGTCCTGTACGCGGCCACGTACGGCTTCGGCTGGAACACCCCGCTCCAGAACAACGTCTTCAAGTTCCTGGGCATCGGCATCGCGACCCTGTTCCGCTTCTGGTCCTACCGCTCCTGGGTCTTCCGCGCGCTCCCCGCCCGCGAGACGCCGGCCGCCCCGGCCCCGGTCCTGCGGAACGAGCCGGCCGTCCCTGCGAAGACGAAGCAGCAGGTGCCGTAGCCCTCGGGCCCGGACCGCGGGCCGCACCTAGCGGACCGTCGGTTCCCCGTCGTCGTTCTCGGCCCTGTGCAGGGGGGTGCGGGACAGGAACAGGCCGAAGATCGGGGGCTTGGTCTGGAGCATCTCCAGGCGCCCGCCGTCGGCCTCCGCCAGGTCGCGGGCCACGGCCAGGCCGATGCCCGTGGAGTTGCGGCCGCTGATCGCCCGCTCGAAGATCCGGGCGCCGAGGTCGGCGGGGATGCCGGGGCCCTCGTCCGTGACCTCGATGACCGCCTGGTTGCCGGTGACGCGGGTGCGCAGGGCCACCGTGCCGCCGCCGTGCATGAGGGAGTTCTCGATCAGCGCGGCCAGGACCTGAGCGACCGCGCCGGGCGTGCCCACCGCGCGCAGATGCCGTTTGCCGGAGCTGACGATCGCCCGGCCCGCGCTGCGGTACGCCGGGCGCCACTCCGCGAGCTGCTGCTGGATGACCTCGTCGAGGTCGAAGGAGACGGCGGAGCCGGTGCGCGGATCGCGGGAGTTCGTCAGCAGCCGCTCCACGACGTCCGTGAGCCGCTCGACCTGCGTCAGCGCGATCGTGGCCTCCTCCTTCACCGTGTCCGGGTCGTCGGTGAGGGTGATCTCCTCCAGCCGCATCGACAGCGCCGTCAGCGGGGTGCGCAGCTGGTGGGAGGCGTCCGCGGCCAGCCGGCGTTCGGCGGTGAGCATGCGGGCGATGCGCTCGGCGGAGCCGTCCAGCACGTCCGCCACCCGGTCCAGCTCGGGCACCCCGTACCGCTTGTGCCGGGGCCGTGGATCGCCCGAGCCGAGCCGCTCGGCCGTCTCCGCGAGGTCGGTCAGCGGCGACGCCAGCCGGTTCGCCTGGCGGACGGCCAGCAGGACCGCGGCCACCACCGCGAGCAGCGCGACCAGCGCGATGATCACCAGGGTCCGGCCGACCTCACGGGTCACCGAGGAGCGCGGCTCCTGAACGGTGACGGTCTCGCCCTCCTCACCGGGCGCGGTCGCGCTGATGACGTCCCCGGCGGGTTTCGTGCCCACCTCGATGGGCGACTCCCCGGGGATGCGGATCACCGCGTAGTAGCGGTCCTGTGTGACCTGGTCGCGCAGCACCTCCGCGTCGACCTGCTGCGCCCCGAAGAGCCGGCTGTCGACGATGCTGGCGAGCCGGACCGCCTCGGACTCCACCCGTTCCTGGGCGCTGTTGCTGATCGTGCGGGTCTCGACGATGACGAGGGAGACGCCGAAGACGGCGATCACGACGAGCACCACGGCGAGCGTGGACTGGATCAGTCGGCGACGCATGTCCTGTTACCCGAGCCCGCCTCGCGGCTCAGCTCTTCTCGAAACGGAAGCCCACACCGCGCACGGTGGCGATGTAGCGGGGGTTGGCCGCATCGTCGCCGAGCTTCTTGCGCAGCCAGGAGATGTGCATGTCGAGGGTCTTGGTCGACGACCACCAGGTCGTGTCCCAGACCTCGCGCATCAGCTGGTCGCGGGTGACGACCCGGCCCGCGTCGCGCACCAGCACCCGCAGCAGGTCGAACTCCTTCGCGGTGAGCTGGAGCTCCTCCTCGCCCATCCAGGCGCGGTGCGACTCGACGTCGATGCGCACGCCGTGCGTGGCGGGCGGCTGCTGCGGCTCGGAGGCGCCGCGCCGGAGCAGGGCCCGCACACGCGCGAGCAGCTCGGCGAGCCGGAACGGCTTGGTGACGTAGTCGTCGGCGCCCGCGTCGAGCCCGACCACGGTGTCCACCTCGTCGGCGCGCGCGGTCAGGATGAGGATCGGGATGGCGTGGCCCTCGCCCCGCAGGCGGCGGGCCACCTCCAGACCGTCCATACCGGGCAGGCCGAGGTCGAGCACGACCAGGTCGATGCCGCCCTGCAGTCCGGCGTCGAGAGCGGTGGGTCCGTCCTCGCGGACCTCGACCTCGTAGCCCTCCCGGCGCAGAGCACGGGCCAGCGGCTCCGAGATGGACGCATCGTCCTCGGCGAGCAGTACACGGGTCATGAGGTGATGGTAGACCTGCGGCGCCCTGAGCTGGGGTGTGACCGGAATCCTTGATTCTTACCACCGGCATACCCGGGTCTTACGTTCCGGGGGTACGCGCACGAACCTCTGCCTGTGGGGTGCGATCCTGGTAAGGACCTTGGAAACCGGGCGCGCGGTTCCGTCGAAACCTGTGATCCGCGTCTCAAGCCCTTCCATATACGGCGGTGTCCTGCCGTATGGTGATTCAGCGCCTGTAGCACCACGGCGACCTTCGGAGGCCGTTTGCCCTGAGGGTCTCTTTTGTGTGCGGGCCGGTTCCCGCCGGCCCCCGATGTGAACGACCTGTGGCCGGGCCTCGTAGTGCGGCGACGCGCGTAGAGGCGTGGATCCCGGTGGCGACCGCCCACCGCTTCGTGACCCGGAGCGGACCCCCGTAGGCGTCGGGCGGACGGCCGTACCCACCGGTGCCGGCAGCCCCCCACCGGGCGCACCACCGCTGCCGCGGGGCGCGTCCCGAGCAGCAAGGAACGACCATGGCGTCCAGCCTGACGAAGGACTCGGCCCGACCGGCAACCCCCGGTTCCGAGAAGACCTTCTTCGGCCACCCCCGCGGACTGGCCACTCTGTTCATGACCGAGATGTGGGAGCGGTTCTCCTACTACGGCATGAGGGCCCTGCTCCCGCTGTACCTGGTGGCCCCGGGTGGCCTGCATCTGCCGGCGGGCACGGCGACAGCGATCTACGCCGTGTACCTGTCGCTGGTGTACCTGCTCACCCTGCCCGGCGGCTGGTTCGCCGACCGTGTGCTCGGCCCCCGCAAGACGGTCGCCGCCGCGGGCGTGGTCATCATGCTCGGCCACCTGTGCCTGGCACTGCCCGCCGCCGCGAGCTTCTACGTCGGCCTGGGCCTGGTCGCGATCGGTTCCGGTCTGCTCAAGGCCAACATCTCGACGATGGTCGGCCACCTCTACGACGGCCCGGAGGACCCGCGCCGCGACGGTGGCTTCACGGTCTTCTACATCGGCATCAACCTCGGCGCCTTCATCGCGCCGCTGGTCATCGGCACCGTCGGTGAGAGCGTCGACTGGCACCTGGGCTTCGCGCTGGCCGCGCTCGGCATGGCGCTGGGCCTCGTCCAGTTCCTGCTCGGCAGCCGTCACCTGGACGCCAGGAGCAGCGTGGTCCCGACCCCGCTGACGCCCGCCGAGAAGGCGTCCACCCTGCGCAAGGGCCTGATCTGGCTGGCCATCGCCGTGGTCTTCTACGGCCTCATCGGCGGCACCGGCCACTTCACGCTGAACTGGGCGCTGATCCCGCTCACGCTCCTCGGTCTGATCGTGCCGGTCCTGGTCATCTCCCGGATCATGCGCGACAAGGACCTGGACTCGGGCGAGCGGTCGAAGGTGTCGGCGTACATCTGGTTCTTCGTCGCCGCCGCCGTGTTCTGGATGATCTACGACCAGGGCGGTTCGACGCTGTCGCTGTTCGCCGAGAAGAGCGCCGACAACACGATCTTCGGCTGGGAGTTCCCGGTCTCCTGGTACCAGTCGGTCAACCCGGTCCTGATCATGGCCCTGGCGCCCGTCTTCGCCTGGCTGTGGCTGTGGCTGAACCGGCGCGGCAAGGAGCCGAGCACCATCGTGAAGTTCGGCTCCGGTCTGGTGCTGGTGGGTGCGTCCTTCTTCCTCTTCCTCGCCCCGCTGTCGATCGCCGAGGGCGGTCACAAGGCCGCGGCGATGTGGCTGGTCGCGATCTACTTCGTGCAGACCATCGGTGAGCTGACGCTGTCCCCGGTGGGCCTGTCCGTGACGACGAAGATGGCTCCGGCGAAGTACGCCTCGCAGATGATGGGCGTCTGGTTCCTCGCGGTCACCGCGGGCGACTCCGTCACCGCGCTGCTGTCCAACCCGGCCGTCGGCGGGATCAACCTCGACAAGACGGGCTTCGTGGCGCTGGAGGCGGCGCTCGCCGTGGTCGCCGGCTTCGCGGTGTACATGTACCGCAAGAAGGTCAAGTCCATGATGGGCGACGTCCGCTGATCAACGCCGCCTGACTGCACGAGCAGGGCCGTCGCACCCCGGTGCGGCGGCCCTTCCTCATGCCCCGGGCGGTCATGCCCCAGTCGGCCACGTTCCGGTCGGTCATGTCCCGGGCGGTCATGTCCCGGTTGATCGCGGAGGGTCGGCTTCCGGGGCGAACCAGGGCTCGGTGGAGGCCCGGCGGGCCAGGGGCGGCCATGCCCGGCGGGGTGAACGGGCCGCGTGGCCGGGGCGGCGCGGTCGTACGTGGTCGATCACGCCCAGGCCCGCACGGAACAGGGCCACCGGCACGACGAGCAGGACGAGGGCCCAGAACAGGGTCACGCCCCAGGGCCGTCCCACGCCCCAGGGGTGCTCGGCGAGGACCTTGCCGCCGTATTTCAGCGACACGGTGTAGTCGCCGTGCGCTCCGGCCCCGAGCTCCACGGGCAGCTCGATGCTGGCTTTGCCGCCCGGGCGGATCGTGCCGCGCCACCGCTGGTCCTGCCACTGCGGGGCGAACACGCCGTGCGAGGTGCCGACCTGGAAGACCGGGTTCTTCACCGGAGACGTGCCGACGTTGCCGACGGTGATCACGAGGGTCCGGGCGGGCGGGGAGCCGAACCAGGTGAGCAGACCGCCGGAGCCGCGCAGCCGGGTGTCCGCGAGCAGGGACAGCCGGCCGCCGGCCGCTTCGGCGGGCAGCGGCTCGACGGCGTGCCCGGCGACCTGGAGAGCCGCGTCGGCCTCGGCCCCGCGTCCGGTCACCGTGGCCACGTGGACCACGCAGGGGCACGGCACGGGCGGCTCCACTACGGGCAGTTCGCGGCGGAAGCGCCCGTCGGCGCCGGTCGTGACGGCCCGGCCGTCGGCGTTGGCGCAGGAGTTGGTGCCGCCGGTCACGCCCCGCTTCGGCTCGGCCTGCCCGCACACGAGCAGCGTCAGCAGGGCACGGGGCCGCCAGCCGCTGCCGCTGACGGTGATCGAACCACCCGTCCCCGCCTGGGCTTTGGACAACTCGACGGCGGGCCCCTCCACCGCCCCCACTGGCCCGGCACCCGCCAGGACCAGCAGCAGGGCGAGGAGAACCGGCAGCGACACATACGGAAGACGGACGACGGACGGCATCGGCGGCTCCAGCGCTCGTGCGGTGCGGGCTTCGGCCGGACCGGGCGGGGTGCGGTCCTGCGGTGTGCGGGCTCGACCGGACTTGGCGGCGTACGGTCCTGCGGTGTGCGGGCTCGACCGGACTTGGCGGCGTACGGTCCTGCGGTGTGCGGGCTCGACCGGACTTGGCGGCGTACGGTCCTGCGGTGTGCGGGCTCGGCCAGACCGACCTTGTGCGGTCCTGCGGTGTGACGCTCGGCCAGGCCGACCCCGTGCAGTCCCGCGGTGCGACGCTCGGAAGACCCGCCCTGTGCGGCGTTGCGGTGCGACGCTCGGACAGACCCGCCCCGTGCAGTCCTACGGCGCGGCGCTCGGCCATACCGACCCCCGTGCGGTCCCGCGCTCAGCGGCGCACCCGCCAGGAGGGTTTGCGGGGCGGTCGACGACCCTGGTGGTCAACGGCCCGCCCGAGCCCCCTGATGACGTCGCGTCAACCACAGCGCACCCGCCGCCCCGGCGAGCAGGACCGTGCCGCCTAGGGTGCCGAGGGCGACGGCCGAGTCCTCGGGCCCGGTCTGCGGAAGTCCGGCACCGGTGTCCGCGCCGGAGCCGCCGCCCTGGGCGGAACCGCCGGCGCCGCCCCCGCTCCCGGCGCTGACGTCCAGGGTGAGGGACGGGCCCGGGTCGTTCGTCGGGGTGCACGTGGTCGTCGTACCGAGGGCCTTGATGGTGAGCACACCGGCAGTGAAGGTGACCTCGCCGCTCTTCTCCGGCGTGTACGTGCCGCTCAGATCGCTGATCTTGATGGGCGTGTTGGCGGGGATCGCGGTGTCGTTGGCGGGGCCCGACACCGCCAGAGTGCCGCTGTCGGCCCCGCCCAGGGTGATGGTGGCGCTCGGCGTCATCGCGCCCTTGCCCAGTTCGACCGGGCTGGAGGAGACGCCCTTCTGCCAGGACATGGTGATCCGGTAGCCGCTGCCGCTCTTGACGCCCTTGATGTCGATGGGCGAGACGGCACTCTTGTCGCCGATCGGCGTCTTGCACTGGTAGTTGACGTCGACGACCTCGGCCCGGGCGACGGGGGCGGCCATCCACACCGCCGAGCCGGCCAGGGCCGCGGCGGACGCGAGTGCGGCGGTTCGTTTCCGGTACGACACGGTGCCGCTCCCCTTCCTGTTCCTGACGGCGTATCAGATGGGCCGTCAAGGTACGCCCGGGGCCTTGAGGAAGGAAGACACAGCACACGCCGGATCTGTGGGGATCCGGCGTGCGAGGAGTGACGTACGAGGGGATGCGTGGCGAGGATCCCGTGCGGGGTGGTCACCCGTTCGGACGCACCCCAGGGCGCCCGCCAACGCCTGAGATCATCACGCCCGAGATCCGCACGTAAGCCCTAAATCGGACAGGAATGACCGAGAGCGGACAGGCGCGCCCCAAGCCCCGTCGATCACCCACCGGGGCCGGTCGCTCACACTCCGGGACCGATGTGCGCACTCCCCGCGATCAGGCGGGTGCGCCCAGTTCCGCCCAGACCGTCTTGCCAGAGACGCCCGGCGCTCGGACGACGCCCCAGTCCAGGCACAGGCGCTGGACGATGAACATGCCATGACCGCCCGGGCGCCCCGCGCGGTGCGGGTTGCGGGGGGCGGGCTGACCGGTGCCCCGGTCGGTGACCTCCACACGGATCACCTTGTTGTCGCAAGTGATCTGCAACTGGTCCGGCCCCTCGGCGTGCAGGCAGGCGTTGGTGACCAGCTCGGAGACGACCAGCAGCACGTCCTCGGCGGCGGCCCGCTGGTCGGCGGAGGCGGCGGGCAGCCACCCCCACGCGTGCAACGCCTGGCGGGTGAAGTCGCGGGCCAGCGGAACCACGCCGCTCTCGCCCTCGAGACTCAGCCGGCGCACCTGCCGACCGCCGGGCGGCGCCGCGGCTCCGGAGGGCGCGTCCACGCCCTCGCCGGCCGCACCGGCCGCCGCTACGCCACCCTCGGACGCCCCGGAAGCGCCGCCGGGCTCCGGCCCGCGGTCGCCCGGCGGGTAAGGCCGGGTGGTGCTCATCAGCGCTTCACCTCACCGATTCACCAGTTCAGGATTCAAGAAATTCACTACACAGTCGGTCACACAGTGCGCGGCACGTCGGTTTCGCGGCGCCCCCGCCACTCTGGCGACCGACAGGCTCAGGATGTCTCCTGCCCTGGCGGACCGACTGAACACCCATGTATCCGGCACGAAAACGTGACGGGGCTGGGACGCCGGTCACAGAGGGATGGCCGAGGCACCGCGCGCCGACGCACCGCCGCTCAGCCCGACTCGTCGGCCAGGGCCGCCTCGAGCGAGTCGTGGACGCTGAAGACCGCATCCGCGCCCGTGATCTCGAACACGCGCGCCACCACCGGCTGCATACCGGCGAGCGAGACGCCGCCACCGGCGGCCTCCGCCTTCAGCCGTGCCCCGAGGAGCACGTTGAGGCCCGTGGAGTCACAGAACTCCAGGCGCGCGCAGTCGATGACCAGGCGCTTGAATCCCTTGGCGAGGCAGTCTTCGAGTGGCTCACGCAACAGATCGGCGGTGTGGTGATCCAACTCACCCGCCGGGGTCACGACGGCGCTAGAGCCCTCTTCCCGCACCTCCACCAGAAGCCGGCCAGACTGTGCGCTGCCGACCGTCCCGCGGTCCATGCCGTCTCTCTCTCCCGACGTCGAGGTGGTTGCTGACGCACTCGAACACTACGCCTTCCCCACACGGTCCGACACCCGAACAACTACACACAAACGGACATATGCCCACAGAACGCACTTGCGGTGGGCTCCGGAAAGCGGGTAGGCCTAGTAAGGACACGTACCCGACACGGCCGGCTTTGGAGGCGCCGCACACCGCAGTGCACCTGACGGCTCCGGCAGCCTTATGCCGAGAACGATGGAGGACATCATGTCACCCCGGCTCGACGACTCGCGTACCCACAAAGCGGCGTCGACACCCACTCCGGAACATCTGGATCCCATCGAGCAGGTCGAGATGCTCGTCACACAGGACGACCTTCTCTCCGGACTTCCGGACATCCCCCCGTACGAGGAAGTCGACGCGGTCGACGCCCGGGCGCTGTCCAAGACCCTCTTCGAGCGTCTGGAGACGCTGGAGGAAGGGACCCACGAGTACTCGTACGTCCGCAACACGCTCGTCGAACTGAACCTCGCGCTGGTCAAGTTCGCCGCGTCCCGGTTCCGCTCCCGCAGCGAGCCGATGGAGGACATCATCCAGGTCGGCACCATCGGCCTGATCAAGGCGATCGACCGCTTCGAGATGTCCCGCGGTGTGGAGTTCCCCACGTTCGCGATGCCGACCATCGTCGGCGAGATCAAGCGCTTCTTCCGTGACACCTCGTGGTCCGTGCGCGTTCCGCGCCGGCTCCAGGAACTGCGGCTCGACCTGGCCAAGGCCGGGGACGAGCTGGCCCAGAAGCTCGACCGCGCCCCCACGGTGGCCGAGCTGGCGGAGCGCCTCGGGATCTCCAACGACGAGGTCGTCGAGGGGATGGCCGCGTCGAACGCCTACACCGCCTCCTCGCTGGACGCCCAGCCGGAGGAGGACGACTCCGAGGGCGCGCTCGCGGACCGCATCGGCTACGAGGACCACGGGCTCGAAGGCATCGAGTACGTCGAGTCGTTGAAGCCGCTGATAGCGGAACTCCCGCCGCGCGACCGGAAGATCCTGTCCCTGCGGTTCGTCGCGGGCATGACCCAGTCGGAGATCGGCGAGGAGCTCGGCATCTCGCAGATGCACGTCTCGCGTCTGCTGTCGCGGACGCTGGTACGGCTGCGCAAGGGGCTGACCGTCGAGGAGTGATCCTCGACCCTGGTGTACGTGTCCCTCGGGGGCGGGCCGGACGGCCCGCCCCCGGGCGCGTGCCACCGGTGGTCGGCGGCTGCCTCTCAGGGGTATCTCCGGCGGCCTCTCAGGAGTTGAGGAACAGCGCCGCCGTCGGCAGCAGCGGGGCCGTCAGGCTCAGCAGCCAGTAGGTGTGCGGGGCGAGTGCCGTCCGGCGCCGGAGCGGCCTGTTGGCGAGCCACCAGATCAGGCCGTAGAGCGTGACGACGGGGACGACGATCACGAGCCAGAGGGCCATGCCGTCGTTCTCCGTGGGTTCCCGCACGGTCCAGCCGGCCTCGGCGAGCGGCCAGTTCACCGCGAGGTACCAGAGCAGCCAGAACGGCACCACGCCCGGGATCCCGAGCAGTACGTTCACCACGAGTGGTGCCGACCAGTGCTTCAACATCCGCCCCGCCCTCCGGTGATGCCCGTCGTCCGCCGACGCGGCACCCCATTCTCACCGGCCGGTGATCACACCACGCGCACTCCGCGCCGCCACACCCCGCCGACCAGCGGAACGCCCGGGCGGTAGGCCAGGTGGACGTGGCTCGGTGCGTCGAGGAGCGTCAGGTCCGCGTACGCGCCCGGGGTGAGGCGGCCGACGTCATCGCGCCGCAGGGCAGCCGCGCCGCCCGCGGTCGCCGACCACACGGCCTCGTCCGGTGTCATCCCCATGTCCCGTACGGCCAGCGCGATGCAGAACGGGACGGACGAGGTGAAGGACGAGCCCGGGTTGCAGTCCGTGGACAGCGCGACCGTGGCACCCGCGTCCAGCAGCCGCCGCGCGTCCGGCCATGCGGCCCGCGTGGAGAACTCGGCGCCGGGCAGCAGGGTGGCGACCGTACGGCCGGAGGCCAGGGCGTCCACGTCCGCGTCCGTGAGGTGGGTGCAGTGATCGGCGCTGGCCGCGTCGAGCTCGACCGCGAGCTGCACGCCGGGGCCGTAGGAGAGCTGGTTGGCGTGGACTCGGGGGTGCAGGCCCTTCGCCTTGCCTGCGGTGAGGATGGCGCGGGCCTGGTCGCCGTCGAAGGCGCCCTTCTCGCAGAAGACGTCGATCCAGCGGGCGTGCGGGGCACAGGCGTCGAGCATCTCGCCGGTGACGAGGGCGACGTAGCCGGCCGGGTCCTCCGCGAACTCGGGGGCGACGATGTGGGCGCCGAGGTAGGTGACCTCGTCGGTGTGGGCGGCGGCGATGCGCAGGGCGCGGGCCTCGTCCTCGACGGTCAGGCCGTAGCCGGACTTGGTCTCGAACGTGGTGGTGCCCTGGCGGAGGGCTTCGGCGAGGTAACGGGTGACGTTGGCCTCGAGTTCCCCGTCGCTCGCCGCCCGCGTGGCCGCGACGGTGGTGCGGATGCCGCCGGCGCTGTACGGCCGCCCGGACATGCGGGCGTTGAACTCCTGCGTGCGGTCGCCCGCGAAGACGAGGTGGGAGTGGGAGTCCACGAAGCCGGGCAGGACCGCCCGGCCGCCGGCGTCGACCCGGTTGTCAGTGGCGGGTGCTTTGCTTTGATCACCGGTCCACACGACGCGGTCGCCTTCGATGACGACGGCCGCGTCCTGGACCAGTCCGAGGGGGGATTTGTCACCGAGGGAGGGGTCGTTGGTGACCAGGCTGGCGATGTTCGTGATGAGCGTGCTTGCGGTGCTCGCGGAGTGGGCGGGGCTGACGGTCGTCGCGTTGCTCATGGCGTCCTTGGTGGCCTGGTCGGCGGTGGGGTCGGGTTCGGGGGCGGTGCCGGGCCGCGCGGGCGGGCGGCCCGGGGTCATCCGCGCAGGGCTTCGACGGCGTCCGCGAGGGCTCGCGGCACATCCGGTACGAGGGAGTGGACCCCGTCCCGTACGACGTGCCGGCCTGCCACGACCGTATGCGACACGTCCGCTGCCGACGCGGCGAATACGGCCGTCTCGGCCCCGAGCCGCGGAAGCGGCCCTGCCGTCCTGACCGAGTCGAGCGCGATGGTGGTGAAGTCGGCGAGCGCGCCGGTCTCCAGGGCGCCCGCGTCCTCCCAGCCGAGGGCCGTGTGGCCGTCGGCGGAGGCCGCCCGCAGCAGGGCCGCCGCCGTCCAGTGACCGCGGGTGCGGGTGCGCAGCCGCTCGTTCAGCTCCATGGCCCGCGCCTCTTCGAGCAGGTCGATGACGGCGTGGCTGTCGGAGCCGAGGGAGAGCGGGGAGCCTTCGTTCTGCAGGGCGACGGCCGGGCCGATGCCGTCCGCCAGGTCCCGCTCGGTCGTCGGGCACATGCAGGTGCCGGTGCCGCTGCCGCCGATGAGCGAGACGTCCTCGGCGGTGAGGTGGGTGTTGTGGACGCCGGTGGTGCGCGGTCCGAGGACGCCGTGCAGGGCGAGGAGCTGGGTCGGGGTGCAGCCGTGGACCTCCCGGCACGCCTCGTTCTCGGCGGTCTGCTCGGACAGGTGCACATGGAGCGGGGCCCGCCGCTCCCCGGCCCACCGTGCGACGGTCTCCAACTGGTCGGCCGGCACGGCCCGTACGGAGTGGATCGCCGCTCCGATCCGTGCGTGATCCCGTTCCTTGAGAAGTGAAGAGCGTGCGGCCCAGGCCTCGGCGTCCCCGTCGGAGAAGCGGAGCTGGTGGGCGGTGGGGGGCTGTCCGAAGCCGGAGGAGAGGTAGGCGGTGTCGAGGAGGGTGATGCGGATCCCGGCTTCGGCGGCGGCCGCGATGAGGGCCTCGCCCATGGCGTTGGGGTCTGCGTAGGGCGTGCCACCGGGGTTGTGGTGGACGTAGTGGAACTCGCCGACGGCCGTGATGCCGGCCAGCGCCATCTCGGCGTACACGGCGCGGGCGAGGGCGTGGTAGCTGTCCGGGGTGAGCCGGCCGGCCGTGGCGTACATGACCTCGCGCCAGGTCCAGAAGGTGCCGGAGCCGACCTGGACGGTGCCGCGCAGGGCGCGGTGGAAGGCGTGGCTGTGCGCGTTGGCCAGGCCGGGCAGGGTGAGTCCGCGCAGGACCTCGGCGCCGGGGGGCGGGGCGGGGACGCCGGTGCGGACGGCGGCGATGCGGCCGTCCCGGACGTCGAGGGCCACGCCCGGCTCGACAGTGGTGCCGAGCCAGGCGTGCTCCAGCCAGTACGTCCGCGGGGCTGCTGTCGTCACCTGCACGCCAGTCCTTCCAGTACGTCGGCGAGTGCGAGTACGCCGGCCACGCAGTCGTCCTCGCCGGCGGACTCGGCCGGGGAGTGGGAGACGCCGGTGGGGTTGCGCACGAACAGCATGGCGGTCGGGATGCTCCCGGACAGGATCCCGGCGTCGTGTCCCGCGCCGGTGCCGAGGACGGGGACCGCGAGGTCGGTGTCCGTGCCGAGGATGCGGGCGAGTTCGTCGCGCAGGGCGTGGTCGAACTCGACGACGGGGGTGAAGGACTCGCGGACGATGTCGAGGTCGATGCCGTGGGCGTCCGCGTAACTCCGGGCCGCCTTCTCGATGCCGCCGACCACGGCGTCGAGGGTCATCTGGTCCTCGGCCCGGGAGTCGAGCCAGCCGCGCACCAGGGAGGGGATGGCGTTGACGCCGTTGGGTTCGACGGCGATCTTGCCGAAGGTGGCGACGGCCCCGGCGAGTTCGGCCTCGCGCCGGGCGGCGAGGACGGTCTCGGCGTAGGACAGCATGGGGTCGTGCCGGTCGGCGAGCCGGGTGGTGCCGGCGTGGTTGGCCTCGCCGCGGAAGTCGAACCGCCACCGGCCGTGTGGCCAGATCGCGCTGGCGAGGCCGACCCGGTCGCCGGACAGGTCCAGGGCCCGGCCCTGTTCGACGTGCAGTTCGACGAAGGCGCCGATGCGGGCGAGCCGTTCGGGGTCCGGCCCGATGGCGTCCGGGTCGTATCCGGCCGCCTCCATGGCCCGGGGCAGCGTCACGCCGTCGCCGTCGGTGAGGCGGTGCGCCTGCTCTCGGGTGAGCTGCCCGGCGGTGAGCCGGGATCCGACGCAGGCGAGCCCGAACCGGGCGCCCTCCTCGTCGCCGAAGTTCACGAGGGCGAGGGGCCGGGTGAGGCGGGCGTCCCTGCGGCGCAGCTCGTCCAGTGCGGCGAAGGCGGACACGACGCCGAGGGGGCCGTCGAAGGCGCCGCCGTCCGGCACGGAGTCGAGGTGCGAGCCGGTGACGACGGCGTCGCCCTCGGCGGGGTCGCCGAGCCAGGCCCACTGGTTGCCGTTCCGGTCGACCTCGTGGCGCAGTCCGCGGGCCGTGGCCTGCTCTTCGAACCAGGCCCGGCATTCGCCGTCGACGGCGGTCCAGGCGAAGCGCCGGTAGCCGCCGGAGTCGGGGTGCCGGCCGAGGGGGAGCAGCTCGCGCCACATGTCGTGGAAGGAGCTGCCGCTGTTCTGGGTCACGCCTGGTCACCTTCGCGCATCGGGACGCGGACGCCGCGCTCCCCCGCCACCGACTCCGCGATGTCGTACCCGGCGTCGACGTGCCGGATGACGCCCATGCCGGGGTCGTTGGTGAGCACCCGGCGGATCTTCTCGCCCGCGAGCGCCGTGCCGTCGGCCACCGTGACCTGCCCGGCGTGGATGGAGCGGCCCATCCCGACGCCGCCGCCGTGGTGGATCGACACCCAGGACGCGCCGGAGGCGACGTTCACCATGGCGTTCAGCAGCGGCCAGTCGGCGATCGCGTCGGATCCGTCGAGCATGGCCTCGGTCTCGCGGTAGGGGGAGGCGACGGAACCGCAGTCGAGGTGGTCGCGGCCGATGACGACCGGCGCGGCCAGCTCCCCGCTCGCGACCATGTCGTTGAAGCGCTCGCCGGCCTTGTCGCGCTCGCCGTAGCCCAGCCAGCAGATCCGGGCGGGCAGGCCCTGGAAGTGGACGCGTTCACCGGCCATCTTGATCCAGCGGGCGAGGGACTCGTTCTCCGGGAAGAGGTCGAGGATCGCCTTGTCGGTCTTGGCGATGTCGGAGGCCTCGCCGGACAGGGCGGCCCAGCGGAAGGGGCCCTTGCCCTCGCAGAACAGCGGGCGGATGTAGGCGGGGACGAAGCCGGGGAAGGCGAAGGCGCGGTCGTATCCGGCGAGTTGGGCCTCGCCGCGGATGGAGTTGCCGTAGTCGAAGACCTCGGCGCCGGCGTCCATGAAGCCGACCATGGCCTCGACGTGCCGGGCCATGGACTCGCGGGCCCGGGTGGTGAAGCCGGCCGGGTCCTTGGCGGCGGCGTCGGCCATGTCCTCGAAGGCGGTGCCGACCGGCAGGTAGGCCAGGGGGTCGTGGGCCGAGGTCTGGTCGGTGACGATGTCGATGGGGGCGCCCTCGGCGAGCATCCGCGGGAGCAGCTCGGCGGCGTTGCCCAGGAGGCCGATGGACAGCGGCCTGCGCTGGTCGCGGGCCTCGGTGGCCAGCTGGAGCGCGTGGGCGAGGCTGTCGGCCTTCACGTCGAGGTAGCGGTGCTCGATGCGCCGGTCGATGGCGCGCGGGTCGCAGTCGATGCAGATCGCGACGCCGTCGTTCATCGTCACGGCGAGCGGCTGGGCGCCGCCCATGCCGCCGAGGCCGGCGGTCAGGGTGATGGTGCCGGCCAGCGTCCCGCCGAACCTCTTCGCCGCGACGGCGGCGAAGGTCTCGTAGGTGCCCTGGAGGATGCCCTGGGTGCCGATGTAGATCCAGGAGCCGGCGGTCATCTGCCCGTACATGGTCAGGCCGAGGTGCTCCAGGCGGCGGAACTCCTCCCAGTTGGCCCAGTCGCCGACGAGGTTGGAGTTGGCGATGAGGACGCGCGGGGCCCACTCGTGGGTCTGCATGACGCCGACGGGCCGGCCGGACTGGACCAGCATGGTCTCGTCCTGCTTCAGCCCCTGCAGCGTGCGCACCATCGCGTCGAAGGAGCGCCAGTCGCGGGCGGCCTTGCCGGTGCCGCCGTAGACGACGAGCTTGTCGGGGTGCTCGGCGACCTCGGGGTCGAGGTTGTTCTGCAGCATCCGCAGGGCGGCTTCCTGCTGCCATCCCAGGGCGCTCGGTTCCGTGCCGCGCGGTGCTCGGACAGGACCAGGGGGCGGCCCGTAGGGCCTCGTTTGAGGGTGGTGGAGGGAGACGGGC